>NZ_MVOK01000018.1:0-128436 GCF_002018915.1 Pseudomonas sp. MF6396
TCGTATTGTCGCGTGATATGCGTGGTTGGGTGGTGTGCTATGTGTTTTTGTTGGATGGGAGGCCGACCGAGTTCGAGCTCAGGGCGGCGTCACATGGGTAGAAGAGACAGGAAGAGACAGATCCCCGCCCCGATCAGCATCGCCAGTTGCGGGTGCTCACCCAGCACATCCAGCCCGCGCTTGACCCAACCACTGAGCGCATCGCCACCGCGATAGACCACCGTGTCGATGAAGTTCTTGGCGCGGTACTTCTGCTCGGCCGGCAGCACGGTGTACAGCATCTCGCGCCCCGGCCGTACCAGCGCATACTCCCCCGCACGGCGCACCACCATCACCACCACGAACACCGCAAACACCGGGGCCAGGGCCAGCCACAGGAAGCCGGCCACCATCACCAGCGGCACCGCCACCAGCAACACGCCCACCCCCATGCGCCGCGCGATGCGCCCTGTGAAAAACAACTGGGTGAGGATCGCCAGCGCCTGCACCACGGTGTCGATCAGGCCGAACACCTGGGTCTGGCGGGTGCGGTCGGTAAAGGTCTGTGCCACCAGCCGCGCCTGCTCGAAGTACAGGAAGGTACTGATGCTGGCCAGCAGCACCACGAACAGCGCCAGCATCAACAGGTAGGGCGAGCGAAGCACCTCGCCGGCCCCGGCAAACGGGTTGCCGCCCAGCGGCCGGGAGCGCGGGTGTTCGGCCTCCGCCGGCAAGGGCGCACGGTCGCGCCAGCGCTGCAGGTAGGTTGCCGCGCCGATGCTGCCCAGCAGAAACAGCGTGGCCAGCAGCACCAGCCCGGCATGCCCGACCACGCCCACCAGCAGGGTACCCAGTATCGGCCCCACCAGCCCGCCCAGGCTCGCACCGGCTGCCAGCAACCCGAACAGGCGCTTGGCCTGCTCGTTGCTGAACAGGTCGGCCAGTACGCTCCAGGCCAGCGAGATGCTCAGCAGGTTGAACACCGACAGCCAGATGTAGAACGCCCGGGCCACCCACAGGTTGTCGGGCTGCACCGCGAACACCAGGGCGAAGGCCAGCAGGTTGCTTGCCAGAAAGCCGTAGGTCCAGGGCAGGATCCTGCGCCGCCGGGCCCGCGCCACCACCCAGCCGAACAGCGGCAATGCCAGCAAGGTGACGATGAAGGTGCCAGTGAACAGCCATTGCAGGTTGTCGACGCCGCCGGCCACCCCCATGGTCTCGCGTACCGGTCGCAGCATGAAATAGCCGGCGAACAGCAGGAAGAACAGCGCAAGGCCGCCCACCACCGCCGGGGTTTCGTCGTCGTGAAAGGTGAACAGCCGGCCCAGCAGGCGCATCAGCCGAACATCTTGATCAGCGCCTGCTGCCGGGCCGTGTCGAGCAACGCGCCACTGCCGGCCTTGAGCTGGTCGCGTTGACGGTCCGGGCGGCTGGTGGCCGGGATCACGGTCGTCACTGCCGGGTGACTGAGGGCAAATTTGAGAAACAGCTGCGCCCAGCTGCCAATGCCGGCTTCGCCGGCCCAGCCCGGCAACGGCTGGCCCTTGACCCTGGCAAACAGCCTGCCGTCGTCGAAGGCGCGGTTGATCAGTACCGCCACGCCCTTGTCCTGTGCCAGCGGCAGCACCGTGCGCGCGGCGCCAGGCGCATTCACCGAATAGTGGATCTGGATGAAGTCCAGCGGCTCGCGGCGCAGGATGCGCTCCAGTTCGTCCAGCCCGCCATCGGTGTAATGGGTAACGCCCACGTAACGGGTCTTGCCCTGGGCCTTGAGTTCACGGGCGTAGGGCAGTTGGCGCTGCCAGTCGCGCAGGTTGTGCACCTGCAGCAGATCGACCTTTTCGGTGCGCAGGCTGCGCAGCGTCTGGGCCCATTGCGCCTGCGCCGCAGCCTGGCTGTCGGCGGCGATCTTGGTGGCCAGGAAGGTGCGCTCGCGCCAACCGCCCTCCTCCAACAACTGGCCCAGTATCGCGTCGGCGCCGCCATAGTTGGGCGAGGTATCGATGACCCGGCCGCCACCGTCGAAGAACACCTGCAGCACCGCTTTGAGCTGCTGGTACTCGGGGGAACCCGCCGTCACCTCGAAGCTGCCCGAGGTGCCGGCGCCGATCACCGGCAAGGCCTCGCCGGTGGACGGCACCTTGCGCTCGAGCAGCGCCGTGTGGGGCTGCGCCAGGGCGTGCGGGCGGCTCAGCAGCAGCCCCAGGCCAGCGGCCAGGGCAGCACTGGTGGCGAGAAAACGGCGACGCGTAGGCATGCGCAGGCCTCCTGCAAAGCGGCGTTGGAAGGGGTCAAAGGGTCAAGCATAGACCATGGCCCAACGGCGCCGATTTGCTCAATTGCCATGCGCTTCTATATTGAGCTAGTCCCTGTTGCGAGTGCCAAGCGTGGCCAGCACCGATCGGTTGATCATCTGCGAACACTGCGACTGCGTGTATGAACGGGTCGAGCTCGCCAAACACCAGAAAGCGCTATGCCTGCGTTGCGGCGCCGTGCTGCAGCGCCATAACGGCCTGGATGTACAGCAGCGCCTGGCGCTGAGCCTCACTGCAGCGATCCTGTGGATGTTCGCCAACTTCTACCCGGTGATGAGCATCAGCCTGCAAGGCCTGCACAACAGCGCCACGTTATGGGACTCGGTGCGCGCCCTGGCCACCGGGCCGATCACCTTCATCGCCCTGGTGGCCGCCATCGCGATCATCATCGCGCCGATGTTCCAGCTGTTGCTGCTGCTGTGGGTGCTGGTGCATGCCCTGGGCCGACGCCGCTCGCCGGCCTTCAGCCTGTGCATGCGCTGGCTGGAAACCCTGCGCCCGTGGAGCATGCTGGAGGTGTGCCTGCTGGGGTCGATGGTGGCGGTGTTCAAGCTGGCCGGGCTGCTCGATGTGCTGCCAGGCCTGGGGTTGATCGCCCTGGCCGCCCTGAGCCTGCTGATGATCCGCCTGGCCGGGCGCGATATCCGCGACCTGTGGGTGTACCTGTCTTGAACGCGCCGCCGCTGGCCAGCGAGCTGGGCCTGGTGCTGTGCCATGCCTGCGGGCTGGCCTGCGACAACCGCGACCACCCCACCCAGTGCCCTCGCTGCGCAGCGCCGCTGCATGAGCGCAAGCCCGAGTCGCTGACCCGAACCTGGGCGTACCTGATCGCCGCCCTGGTGTTCTACATCCCGGCCAACCTGCTGCCGGTGATGAACACCAAGCTGTTCGGTGCCGGCGACGACAGCACCATCATGAGCGGCGTGCTCGAGTTCTGGGCCCATGGCTCATGGGACATCGCACTGATCATCTTCATCGCCAGCATCGCGGTGCCGGCCACCAAGTTCGTGGCCCTGGGCCTGCTGCTGGTGACGGTGCAGCGCGGCAGTACCTGGGCCCAGCGCCAGCGTTCGAAGCTGTTCCGCTTCGTCGAGCTGATCGGCTACTGGTCGATGCTCGATGTGATCGTGGTGGCGCTGGTTGCCGCACTGGTCAAGTTCCAGGCCCTGGGCGACATCGAGCCGCGCCTGGGCATTCTGTTTTTCGGCATGGTGGTGGTGTTCACCATGCTCGCGGCCATGAGCTTCGACCCCCGCCTGATCTGGCAACCGCCCAACGGCAAGGAACCCGCGCATGAGTGAAGACAGCAACCACAGCGCGGCACAACCGGCTCGCCCGGCGGTGCAGACCCGGCGCTTCAGCGTGTCGCTGGTGTGGATCGTGCCGATCGTGGCAGTGCTGGTGGGCATCTCGCTGGTGGTGCACAACTGGCTGCAGGAAGGCCCCAGTATCCAGGTCACCTTCAAGACCGGCCAGGGGCTGGAGGCCAACAAGACAGCAGTGAAGTACCGCAACGTGGTGATCGGCCAGGTCAGCGAAGTGGAGCTCAGCCAGGACCAGAAGAGCGTCACCGCCACCATCAAGCTGGTCAAGCAGGCCGAGAACTTCACCCGCCAGGACTCGCTGTTCTGGGTGGTGCGCCCGCGCATCGGTGCGGGCGGCGTAACGGGTATCGACACGCTGTTCTCCGGTGACTTCATCGGCGCCGATGCCGGGCAGTCGGACACCCGCGCCAAGACCTTCACCGGCCTGGAGACACCACCGCCAATCACCTACGGCGAACCCGGCAAGCGCTTCAACCTGCATGCCTCCGACCTCGGCTCGCTGGGCGTCGGCTCGCCGGTGTACTACCGCAAGATCCAGGTCGGCCAGGTGGTGTCGTACGCGCTGGACGCCAACGGCAAAGGGGTCAATGTCGAAGTGTTCGTGCACGCCCCCAACGATGCCTTCGTCACCGACAACACGCGGTTCTGGAACGCCAGCGGCGTGGATGTCGAGGTGGGTGCCAACGGCTTTGCCCTGCGCACCGAGTCGCTGTCGTCGCTGATGGTCGGCGGCGTGGCCTTCAGGGCCCCGGACTACAGCCCCGACGACCAGCCGGCAGCCGAGGACAAGACCTTCGAGCTGTTCGACGACCGCCCCGCAGCCCTCGCCCCGCCGGCGGGCAAGGCGCAGTACCTGGCGCTGCGCTTCGACCAGTCGCTGCGCGGGCTCAAGGTGGGCGCACCGGTGGAGTTCCTGGGCATGGAATTCGGCCGGGTAGTCGCCATCAACCTCGACTTCGACGCCAAGACCCGCACTTTTCCGGTGAATGTGGGCATCGTGATCTACCCGCAACGCCTGGGCCAGGCGCATACCAAGATGCTCAAGGTGCTCAATCACAACCCTGACGATGAACAGGCCGGCGTCCGCCTGATGGGCACCTTCATCGACAACGGCCTGCGCGCCCAGGCCCGCAGCGGCAACCTGTTGACCGGGCAGTTGTACATCGCCCTGGATTTCTACCCCAAGGCGCCCAAGGTGACCTTCGACCCGACCGCGCGCCCCATCACCATCCCGACCATCCCCAGCAGCCTGGAGCAACTGCAGGAGCAGTTCCAGGCCATGGTCGAGAAGATCAACAAGCTGCCCATCGAACGCATCGCCGGCAACCTGGACGCCAACCTGGTGGAGCTGCGCAAGGCGCTCAAGCAGTTCAACGGCAAGACCCTGCCCGGCATCGAGGGCACCCTGCAGGACATGAGCACCACGCTCAAGAGTGCCAATGCGACCCTGGCCGACGACTCGCCACAGCGCGAGCAGCTGTCGCAGACCCTGGACGACCTGGGCCGCATGACGCGCTCGATGCGCGAGCTGGCCGACTACCTCAAGCGCAACCCCGAGTCGCTGCTGCGCGGGCGGCCCGACAATGCCCCTGCCGATGCCTTGCAACCTTCCTCGCGCCAATGAGCACTGGAGCCCGCCCCATGACCTATCTGCTCAAACCTTCGCTGCTTGGCATCGCGCTGTTGCTGGCGGCCTGTCGCAGCGAGCCGGTGCACTACCACACCCTGGTGCCTGCGCAGCTACAGGCCGGGGCGACCCGTGCGGTAGACGTACGCATAGAGTCCATCAGCGTGCCGCCCCAGGTCGACCGCGAGCAGATTGTCGTGCGTCAGGGCGACAGCGGCCTGGCGGTGCTCGACAGTGAATGGTGGGGCGCCAGCCTGGTGGATGAACTGCGCAGCGCCTTGAGCGGCCAGCTCAACAGCAATGCACCGCGCACCCTGGGCCTGCGCCTGGAGGTGCAGCGCTTCGACTCGGTACCCGGGCAATACGCCCTGCTTGAGGCGCGCTGGCGCCTGCGTACGCTGGGCGGCGATGCCAACCGCCCCGCCCTGCGCTGCCACAGCCTGGTACGCAGTGCGGCGGGCACCGGGATTGCCGAGCTGGTAGCAGCCCAGCAACGCAACGTGGCGCGCCTTGCAGGGCTCATAGCCCAGGCGGCCGATGACACCCGGGCCGGGTGCCCGGCCTCCGGTTCCTGAGGCATCGGGCCGGTCAGCTCACTGGGCCGTGCCCACCGGCATGCCCTGCGGCCCCGGTGTGACCACCACGTCCAGGTCGATATGCTTGAACTCGGGCTTGGCACCAAGGCGTGCATTGAAGCGGTAGTTGAAACTGAACGGATCGTTGGTCGGCACGTTGAGCGCGTGTCCGTAGATCGGCTCGACCGCCGCGGCGTCATACCCCAGCAACTGCAGCAGCGTGGGAAAGATGTTGTAGTGGCTGGAGCGGTCCTTGTTGGTCGCCAGTTGCGCCTGCCAGTCCAGGGTCTTCAGGCCCTGGCCCTGGATCACCACCAGCGGCACCAGGCCCTCTTCCTCCACCGGGTTCTCGCCACAGTGGGTGTTGAGCCCCGGGTTGCCGCGTTCATGCAGGTCCTGGCCATGGTCGGAGGTGTAGATGATCACCGCCTGGCTCAGGTCGGCCTGGGCAAACAGGCGCTTGAAGAATTCGCCCACGCTCCACAGCACGCTGTTCTTGTACGAGTTGCGGTACAGCACCCAGTCCTGCGGGGTACCACTGAACCCGTCGCGCTGACCGGTATCGGCGATGTCGGCATAGTGGCCCCGCGGCAACGCCGGCGTGTAGGTCATGAACGCATCCGGGTACTTGTCGTGCACCGGAAAATGCACCCCCACCTTGTTGATCACGATCAGTTGCGGCTTGCCGTCGCCCAGCAGCTCCACGAGCTTTTGCAGTGCGGCCATGTCGCGGTCGCGCACCGGGGTGGTATCGAACTGGATGAACTGGTCGATGTCGCGCTTTTCGGTGGCATCCATCAGGTTCTGCAGGTTGCCGCCGGTGCGCTGGCTGTCGATGTAGACGGTGCCAAGCCCGGCCTGTTTGGCGTACTGCCAGATCGACGGCAGGGTCGAGTTGATGCGCAGGTAATCGCTGCGGGTGCCGCCGTAGCGCAGCGTGACGTTGGTGTCGGCGCTGCAATTGGCGATGGAGGCGGCATAGCCGTAGTTGAAGATGCTGGCCCCCGGCTGGGGGTGGGTGAGGTTGCTGGTGACCCCGTTGGGGGTATTGAGGTCCAGGTAGTTGCCCGAAACGCTCTCGTCGATGATCAGCACGATATCGCGCGCCAATGGCGGGCCGCTGCGCGCCAGTGTCACTGGCTGGCGCGGGCCCACGCTGTCGTGCAGCGATTCGTAGAGGAACAGGTTCAGGTAGGCCAGCGGCGTGTACATCACCGGCAGGCCGCGTGCGCCCTCGCCGGCACGCACGAACAGGATGCCGGTCAACAGCGCCAGGCCCAGCAGCGGTGCGGCCCACGCCAGGGTGCCGGGCAGCCGCTGCACCGGGTCCGGGCGCAGGCCCAGCCCCAGCAGCAACAGCAGCCCCTTGGCCGCGACCCCCAGGATCACGCTGTGGTACTGCTCAAGCGCCTCGCCGATGAACCCACCCGAATACACCATCGAAACGAAGGCGCTGTAGGTGAGGTACTCGGCGGTTATGCGCGTATAGGCGTCGAAAAACACCGCGCTGGCACAGAACCCCACTGCAAACAGCCAGCGCACCAGGCCCTGGCGTATGTTCGCGCACAGCCACAGGGCAGCCACCAGCAGCACGAACACACCGGCATACAACACCAGTGCCACCCCCAGCCCGATCGCCTCGAGACGCTCGAGGTAGTACGCATGGAAACTCAGAAGGTAGACCAGCAGCAACAGTCCCTTGATGTAAACGCGCATGACTTCCCCGCCAGAAATGTTTCCCCCCAGCCCACTGAGGTTTCCCACACGGTAGCAGGATGCCGACAAAGCGCAAACCACAGTTTGTCAAAAAAATGACGAAATGCAGGGCGCCGATTATGACGTTTTTCAAGCGGGAATCTGATGCATTCGCGAAACAACCCACATTCCACGAGCCACGTTTTACGCGGGCTACGACCGTTCATCGCATTGACAACCGGCCAAGTGCCAGCCCATTTCGACGCTAAGGTACGGATTGGAAAAGGGTTGATGGCAAAACAGTGGAACTCCTACCACCTGTAACTCTACAGATACATGCCATAGGTTTGACACAAACCGGCTCAGCTGGTCTATACCGAATTCACACCCGCTGTTTCACTTTCATTACTCCATACGAGGCACGCCAGCATGGATGTGAGCGTATTTGGCACCGGTTATGTCGGACTTGTGCAAGCTGCCGCCTTGGCTGACGTAGGTCACCGGGTACTTTGTGTCGATGTAGACGCCCATAAAATCAGTCAGTTGCGACAAGGTGTTCCACCTATTCATGAGCCTGGCCTGTCGGGCATGCTCGAGGAAAACATCAAGGAAGGTCGGCTGTCGTTCAGTACCCAGGCCAGCGATGCCGTCGCCCACGCCGAGCTGATCTTCATTGCAGTCGGCACCCCACCGGACGAAGACGGCTCGGCCGACCTTTCCCACGTGCTGGGCGTCACCCGGCAGATCGCCGGCCTGATGGGGGCGCACCGCACCCTGATCATCAAGTCCACCGTGCCGGTGGGCACCGCCGACAAGGTGGCCGCGCTCGCCCGCGAGGAGCTCGACCGGCTGGGCAAGCATCAACTGCAGGTGCGCGTGGTCTCCAACCCCGAGTTTCTCAAGGAAGGCAGCGCCCTGGCCGACTGCATGCGCCCGGATCGGATCATCGTCGGTACCGCCGATGACCAGGCCCAGCAGCAGTTGTCCGAGCTGTACGCGCCGTTCTGCCGCAATCATGAAAAGCTCATGTTCATGGACAACCGCAGCGCCGAGCTGACCAAGTACGCAGCCAACGCCATGCTCGCCACGCGCATCAGCTTCATGAACGAACTGGCCAACCTCAGCGAGTTCCTCGGCGCCGACATCGAATCGGTGCGCAAGGGCATCGGCTCGGACCCACGCATCGGCTACCACTTCATCTACCCGGGCTGTGGCTTTGGCGGGTCGTGCTTCCCCAAGGACCTGCGTGCGCTGCTGCATACCGCCGAACACAGCGGCATGCCGCTGCGCCTGCTGCAGAGCGTGAGCGAAATCAACGACAGCCAGCGCCAGATCCTGTTCAGCAAGCTCAAGCGCAGCTTCCCCGGCAGCCTGAAGGGCAAATCCATCGCCCTGTGGGGTCTGGCCTTCAAACCCAATACCGACGACATGCGCGAAGCCCCCAGCCGCTACCTGATGGAGGCGCTGTGGGCCGAGGGCGCCACGGTGCGCGCCTTCGACCCCGAAGCCATGGCCGAATGCCGGCGCCTGTATGGCTACCGCGACGACCTGCAACTGTGCGCCACCCGTGACGACACCCTGGAAGATGCCGATGCGCTGGTGATCTGCACCGAGTGGAAGACCTTCCGCGTGGTGGATTTCAACCTGCTGGCGCAAAAGCTGCGCCAACGCCTGATCATCGACGGACGCAACCTCTACAGCCCCGAACAGGTGGCAACCTTCGGCCTGACCTACAGCGGCATCGGCCTGCGCCAGGTACAACCGCAGGTATCGGCGCCATGAGAATACTGGTCACCGGTGCGGCCGGCTTCGTCGGCGCACACTGCACACTGCGCCTGTTGCGCGACGGCCATCAGGTCGTGGGCCTGGACAATTTCAACGACTACTACGACCCCGCGCTCAAGCAAGACCGCGTGCGCTGGGTCCAGGCCCAGGCCGGCGATTTCGACCTGCGCCGCCTGGACCTGGCCGACGGCCCAGGCATCGAGGCGCTGTTCGCCGAGTTCGCCCCCGAGGTGGTGATCCACCTGGCCGCCCAGGCCGGGGTGCGCTATTCGCTGGACAACCCGCGCGCCTACGTGGACAGCAACCTGGTGGGTTTCCTCAACATGCTCGAGGCCTGCCGCCGCCATCCGGTGCAGCACCTGCTGTATGCCTCCTCAAGCTCGGTGTACGGCAGCAACCAGCGCACACCCTATGCCGTGCAGGACGCAGTGGACCATCCGCTGTCGCTGTACGCCGCGAGCAAGAAGGCCAACGAACTGATGGCCCACAGCTACAGCCACCTGTTCGCCATCCCCACCACCGGGCTGCGCTTTTTCACCGTGTACGGCCCCTGGGGGCGCCCGGACATGTCGCCCATCCAGTTCGCCCAGGCCATCAGCCAGGGCCACCCGCTCAAGCTGTTCAACTACGGCCAGCACCAGCGCGACTTCACCTACATCGACGACATCGTCGAAAGCCTGGTGCGCCTGATCCCGCTGGCCCCGGTCAGCGACCCGGCCTGGGACCGCCTGGCCAGCGACCCGGCCAGCAGCCACGCGCCCTGGCGCATCTACAACATCGGCGGGCAACGGCCGGTGGCCCTGACCGACTACGTGGCGCTGCTGGAAAAACACCTGCAGCGCACCGCCCAGGTCGAGTTGCTGCCCCTGCAGCCAGGTGACGTGCTGGACACCTGCGCCGATGCCAGTGCCCTGGCCCAGGCCACCGGCTTCACCCCGTGCATCTCGCTGGACGAAGGGCTGCGCCGCTTCGTCGCCTGGTTCGTCGATTATTACGCGCACACGCCCGACGACGCTGTGCGGTCCATCGGGCAAACGCCGGTTGCCGCGCCCGAGCATCAACGGAGGGTGGTATGACAGGCCAACAGAAAAGTGCTGAAACCCAGGCCCTGCGCCAGGACAAACGCATGGACCCCAATCACCGCATGCGCATCGATGCGGCGATTCACATGCAGGGCCGTGGCTGGATGACCGGGCGCGCCGGCGGGCGGCCGTGGACGCTGTCGCGCACCAACCGCGTACTGTCGTTCATCGGTGCGCTGATGATCGTGCTGTTGATTTCACCGCTGCTGCTGGTGCTGGCCGTGCTGGTCAAGCTGAGCAGCCCCGGCCCGGTGTTCTTCGTGCAGCAGCGCACCGGCTACCGCGGGCGCAGCTTCGGCATGTACAAGTTCCGCACCATGGTCGCCAACGCCGAGGACCTCAAGGAGTCGGTGCGCCACCTGAACAAGCACGGCGCCGACGCCATCGACTTCAAGATCGACAAGGACCCGCGCGTAACCCGCATCGGCAGCTTCCTGCGGCGCAGCAGCCTGGACGAGCTGCCCAACCTGTTCAACGTGATCCGCGGCGAAATGCGCCTGGTGGGCCCTCGCCCGACCTCCTTCAACGCCTATCGCTACAAGGACAGCCACCTGGCGCGCCTGAGCATCTACCCCGGCATGACCGGCCTGTGGCAGATCTCGGGGCGCAGCAACATCGACTTCGACCAGCGGGTCGAGCTTGACCTGAGTTACATCGCCGAACAGAGCTTGAGCCTGGACCTGAAGATCCTGCTCAAGACCCCCTTCAAAGTCTTCAGCGGCCACGGAGCAAGTTGAATGGACGGTTCTACTTCGAGAAGTCTGACCATCGCCACCCCCAGCGAAACCAACCTGACGTCCACCGTGCTGGACCAGGAGCAGCGCGTGCTGCTGCTGACCGCGGCCAATACCGGCAGCGGTACCAGCACCAGTGCGCTGGCCTTCGCCAAGCAGCTGACGCTGATGAGCGGCGGACCGGTACTGCTGGTGGACAGCAGCCCTACCAGCAACAGCCTGACCCAGCAGATGGGCCTGCAGAAGCTGCCCGGCTTTCGCGACCTGCTGTTCGAGCAGGACACCCCGCCCGTGCTGCAGGACTGCCTGGTGCGGGTGTCAGACCAGCCTTTCGACATGTTGCCGTGCGGCCAGTACCGGCGTGGCAACGAACGCCTCAACCCGGACCGCCTGCGTGCCCTGCTGAGCCAGCTCAGCGCGCACTACCGCTTCGTGGTCATCGACGGCGAGGCGGTGTACTCCAGCGTCGACAGCCTGGTGATCGGCACCCTGGTCGATGGCGTGATCCTGGTGGTCACCGCCGAGGACACCCGCTGGGAGGTCGCCCAGGCCGCCGCCCAGCGCCTGACCCAGGCCGGCGCCAAGCTGATCGGCAGCGTGTTCAACCGACGCCGCTACTACATGCCCAAATGGCTTTACAACAATCTCTGAGCAGCCAGGCTAAGGATGACGCTATGAATGTGAATCTGTTCGCCCTGCTGGCGCTGCTGCCTCTGGCAGCCTGCACCAGCCAGGAGCCACGCCAGATGCCGGTGCAGATCATGACTGCCAACGCGGCCAACGCCCAGGACACCGAGCTGCCACGCGGCGAGCAGGCGCTGCGCCCGGGGGACGTGCTCGATGTGATCTTCCATATCAGCACCAGCGGCTCGCAGGCCTATCGCATCCAGCCCGGTGACACCGTCGGCCTGGGCTTCCTTGCGGCCAGCTCGCTCAACGGCAACCAGCTGGTGCTGCCCGATGGCACCATCGAACTGCCACGGGCCAACACCTCGGTGAACGTCGCCGGGATGACCCCGGACGAAGCGCGCCAGGCCATCCAGCAGGCCTACCGCAACAAGCGCCTGTTCCAGCCCAACCGCGACCAGATGACCGTGCAGGTGATCAGCCCGCTGACCAACGAACAGAACCTCAAGAGCGCACTCAACCACCCCGCCACCGGCATGAGCCGCGAGATCACCGTGGGCACCGACGGCCAGGCCAGCTTTCCGGAGGTGGGCGCCGTGCCGCTGCAGGGCATGACCGTCACCCAGCTGCAGACCTTCCTCAACAAGCGCTACGCCGACCTGCCCGGGCGCATGACGGTGGACGTGATGCTCAAGTCCACTGCGGTCAACGAGATCTATGTGCTCGGTGAGGTGGCCCAGCCCGGCGCCTATCCGATCCGGCGCCCGGTATCGGTGCTCGAAGCCCTGACCCTGGCCCGCGGGCCCAGCCTCAAGGCCCGGCTCGACTCGGTGGTGATCATGCGGCGCAACGGCAACCAGGTGCAGGCCGTGCCCTACAACGTCGACAAGGCCCTGGACGCCAGCGCCGCGCAGGTGGCCTACCTGCAGCCCGACGACATGCTCTACGTGCCCAAGACCAAGCTGGCCAGCGCCGGCGAACTGGCCCGGCAACTGGCCGACGTGGTGCTGTTCCAGGGGGTGGGCTTCAGCTTCTCCTACCGCGTCGACAACAAAGACAGCGATAACTAAACCCAGGCAGGTGCACGCGCATGACTACCAAAGAAAACTACCTGCATGAATTCTTCAGGATCCTCTTCGCCAACCGTCAGTTGGTGAAGCGGGTATTCCTGGTGTTCGCAGTGATTGCCCTGTTGCTGCCGCTGGTGCTCAAGCAGAGCTTCGACATCACGGCCGAAGTGATCGTGCAGTCGAAAAAGCTCTCCCAGAGCGATACCAACACCGCCCTGGCTCAGGAGACCGACAAGTTCATTCCGCCTTCGCTGGCCGACATGGAGACCGAGAGCAACATCCTGCGTTCACCCACGCTGATCCGCCAGACCATCACCCAGCTGCGCGACGAGGGCCTGTATGACGTGCCCCCCGGCCTGCTGCAGCGCCTGGTGTTCGGGCCGATCCGCAGCCTGATCGTCAACCCGCTGCGCGAGTATGTGGTCAACCCGGTGCGCAGCCTGTTCGGGCTGGAGGTCGACCCGGTACGCGATACCCAGCTCGACACCCTGACCGACGACGCGATCAAGGACCTGAAGATCGAGACCCTGCCCGGCTCCAACGTGGTATCGATCACCTACAGCTTCCCCGACCCCAAGGTCGGTACGCTGTTTGTCAGCCGTCTGCTCGACAACTACCTGCGCAACCGCCAGAACCTGCAGTCCAACGAACTGCCGCAGGAGTTCTACGAGCAGAAGAAGATGCAGTACCAGGTGCGCATGGATGACCTGGAAAGCAAGCGCCTGGGCATGCTCGAAGGCATCGGCTCGTCCGACCCCAAGGAAGAGATCACCTTCCGCCTCAATGCCATCAACACTGAGGAACAGGCACTCAACCAGTACCGCGATCGCCTGCTGCAGAGCCAGCAGTGGCTGGAATACCTCAAGACCAGCCTGGCTGCGGCCAGCAACGCCAACATGCGCGACTTCGCCTTCCCCTTCACCTTCACCCAGACCGTCGACAACGTGGCCTTCGAGGACCGCGAGATCAAGCAACTGGGCGAGCAGCTGACCACCCAGGTACTGACCTACGTCAGCGACCTGGCAGTGTTCCAGCCCGGCAGCGAGCAGATGCTGTTGCAGCGCGAGCAGATCGCCAAGACCCGCCAGCAGTTTCTCAAGATCGTCGCCAACCGTATCCAGGAGCGCGAGAAGGACCTGGCCGTGGTGCAGAACGTGATCGCGCAGAAAACCCAGCGCATCGCCGACTACAAGAGCCGCGTGCACCAGTTGCAGGAAACCCAGAGCAAGGCGCGTCAGCTGGATACCGAGATCGATGCCCTGCACAAGGCGTTCTTCACCTACACCCAGCGCTACGAGGAAGCCCGTGGCGAGCGCCTGCTGTCGGGTGACGTGTCCAACGCACGGATTCTCAGTGCGCCCTATGAGCCCGCCGAGCCGGCCTTTCCCAAACCGATGCTGATCATTCCGTTCGGCATGCTCACCGGCCTGCTGCTGGGCATCGCTCTGGTGTACGTGCGCGAGTTCTTCGACCATCGCTTCAAGCACCCGGCGCAGATCACCCAGCAGCTGGGCTTGCCGGTACTGCTGGTGATCAACGACCAGACCCCGGAAACGCACAACCCGCACAAGGGCTGGTCGCTGCCACGGCTTGTGCACTGGGTGCGCAATTGAACGCAGCCATGAGCCCGCAGCGGCCGATCATCCACCTGCTGGGCAGTGGCGGCTTCTATGGCGCCGAACGGATGTTGCTGGACCACTGCCAGGCCACCCCGGGACAGCACGTGGTGCTGTTTCTGGGCGCGCCGCAGACGCTGGTGGCGCGGTTTGCCGCCGCCGGCGTGGACTGTCGCACCTGCAACGGGCTGGGCGAGGTGTTGCGGGCGCTGGACCAGTACCGCAGCCAGCAGCCGCTGATCAACAGCCACAACTTCAAGGGCATGCTGTTCGGCTGGGTGGGCGCCACCCTGTGGCGCCTGCCGATGGTCGCCACCCAGCACGGCTTCACCCCCAGCAGCCGCAAGCAGCGGCTGTACACCTGGCTGAGCCTGCAACTGTGCCGCACCGCCACCATCGGCAAGGTGGTGTGCGTGGCCGAGAGCATCCGCCGGATCCACCTGCGTGCCGGCGTGGCGCAGCGCAAGCTCGATGTCATCCCCAACGGCCTGCCGGATGCTGGCGCCCTGCCCGCCCATGCCCACGGCCACGAACGCTGGCTGGCCGGCTACGTGGGGCGCCTGAGCAGCGAAAAGGGCCCTGACCTGTTCCTCGATACGCTGATCCCGCTGTGCCAGCGCCACCCGCATCTGGACGCGGTGATGCTCGGCGACGGCCCGGAACGCGAAGCCCTGCAGGCCCGCGTCGATGCCGCCGGGCTGCACGAGCGCATCCGCCTGCCAGGCTTTCAGGAAGACATGCGCCAATGGATGGCGCGCCTGGATGCGCTGGTGATCAGCTCGCGCACCGAAGGCACCCCGATGATCCTGCTCGAAGCCATGCAGGATGGTGTGCCGGTGGTGGCCTTTGGTGTCGGCGGCATCCCCGACGTGATCGAGCACGGGCGCAGCGGGCTGCTGGCACCGCCCCTGGCGGTGGACGAACTGGCCGCCCAGCTCGAAGCGCTGATGCTCGACCCGGCCCAGGCCGGCGAGCTGATCGCCCAGGCACGACGCACCCAACGTGAACGTTATCACCTGCCGACGCTGGCGCAACGCTGGGCCCAGGTCTATCGCGGCACGGCAGGTGCGGCCAAGGAGACCTGCGCATGATCATTCCCCTGTCCCTGATCGGCCTGCTGGCGATCGTCAGCGTGGTACTGCTGGCCAGCCCCTACCCGTTCCTGGCCCCCGGCGCGGTGATCGGCCTGGCGGGCGTGCTGGTGCTGTACCGCCGCCCGGCGTGGGGCCTGCTGGCCATCATCACCCTGGTGCCGCTGGAGGGCCTGTTCAAGGACAGCGAGCTGACCGCCTCGAAATTCATCGGCGCCGCGCTGGCCATGGTGCTGCTGCTGCAACTGGCCGTGGGGCAACTGCCGGGCGAACGCCTGCGCAGCTCCATGTGGCGCCTGCTGCTGGCCTTTATGGCGCTTTACCTGCTGAGCTTTCTGGCCAGTGAAAGCAGCGAGATGTCCATGGGGCACTTTCGCGAACTGGCGGTGGGCCTGGTGCTGTTCGTGCTCACCCTGCTGATCGGGCGCGAACTCAACCTGCCGATGATGTACCGCCTGGTGACCCTGAGCGTGGGCGTCACCTGTGCCATGGCGATGTTCTCGGCCAAGTACCAGGACGAAGGCCGCGCCTCGGGCCTGCTCGAAGACCCCAACGTGTTCGCCATGCTCATCGCCATCGCGGTGCCCATGGCCCTGTGGCTGGTGTTCAGCAGCCCCAACCGCCTGCAGCGGCTGTTCTGGCTGGCCTGCGTGGTGCTGTTGCTGGCCGGCATGACCAAGACCAACTCACGTTCCGGGCTGGTGGTGCTGGCCATCAGCCTGGTGATCGGCCTGGTGCACTACCGCGAAAAACTCACGCACCTGCGCCCGCGCCACCTGGGCTTCGCCATGCTCGGCCTGGCCATCGTGCTGCCTGTGGCGGTCGCGGTGATGCCGGCCAGCTACATCGAGCGTATCCAGTCGCTGGCCTTGCTCAAGTCCGGGGTCAATGCCTACAAGGACGACTCCCTGGGCCGGCGTTCGTCCTACATCGTGGTGGGCAGCAAGATGATCCGCGAACATCCGCTGCTGGGCACCGGCCCCGGTACCTTCCCGCTGGAATACGCCACCACCGGCTACGCCAAGGCGTTCTCGGCCAACCGCAAGGTCGGCGACCTGTACCGCCGTGCCCACAACACCTACCTGGAAATCTTCAGCGAAGTCGGCGTACCGGCGGGCCTGGCATTCGTCGGCATGGTCATGCTGGCCCTGTACAACCTCTGGCATGCACGGCGCCTGTGGCTGCAAAAGGGTGATCAGGGGCAGGCCGACATGCTCACGCACCTGTCCACCAGCATGCTTGCCATCGGCCTGTTCCTGATGTTCCTCAGTGCGCCGAACCACAAGTACCTGTGGATTCTGCTGGCGCTTTCCAGCGTGCTGCGCCTCAAGGCCGAACAGGCGCGCCCCGTGCAGGTGGCCGGATGAAGATCAGTATCGTGATGCCGATGTTCAACGAGGCACGCCATATTGCCCGCACCCTTCACTCGGCGCGTCGGGCCGCCGACCTTGCCGGCCTGGACTGCGAGCTGATCGTGGTGGACAACGGCTCCTCCGACGATGGCCCGCAGATTGCCCGTAACCTCAGCGCCAAGGTGCTCGACCTGCCGGGGCTGACCATCGGCGCCTTGCGCAACCGGGGCGTGCAGGCCAGCTCCGGGGAATGGGTGGCGTTTCTGGATGCCGACATCGAGGTGCCGGAGCAGTGGCTGAGCCTGCTGCTGGACCTGCATGCCCAGGGCCGTGGCGATGTATTCGCGCTGGACTGCGACACCCCGCGCCAGGCGCCCTGGTTCGCCCGCGCCTGGCAGCGACGCACACTGCGCGCCGGCCGGCCGGCGCTGCACAGCATGCAATGGCTGCCCACCCCCAACCTGCTGATGCGCCGCGACTGGTTCGACCGGGTGGGCGGTTTCAACGAAACCCTGCGCACCGGCGAAGACAAGGACTTCACCTGGCGCCTGGCCCAGGCCGGTGCCCGCCTGCTGGCCCTGCGCGCACCGGTGGTACTGCACTGGGGCTACGAGGGCAGCTGGAGCGAATGGCTGGGCAAGGAGCTGTGGCGCCAGGGCAGCAACCTGCAACTGCTGCGCAGCAATGGCGCGAGCCTGCGCCTGCTGCGCTTCCCGTTGCTGTCCCTCGGGGCCTGGGTGCTCGATGCGCTGGCATTGTCCGCGCTGCTCGACGGCTTTCCGCATCTGGCAATGCTGCTGCTGTTCTTCACCAGCCTGCCGGCGCTGGCGCTGAGCCTGCGCCAGAGTCTCAAACACCGCGACCCGGTGTTCACCCTGCAACTGTGGGGCCTGCACTGGGTTCGCCTGCACCTGGCTGGAGCGGCCTTCGTGCTCAGCCTGTTCAACTGGAACGCAAGGAGGCCCGCACGTGGCTGAGTTCATTTTCTGGCTTTGCCTGCTGTTGCCTTTCTATGCCTGGCTGGGCTACCCGCTGCTGCTCACACTGGTGGGGCCGCTGTTCCCGCGGCACACCCCGCCGCCGCTGCCGCCGCAACGGGTCAGCGTGGTGGTTGCGGCGCACAACGAGGCGCGCAACATCGAGAACAAGCTGCGCAACCTGCTGGAGCAGGACTGTCCGCTCGCCAGCCTGCAGATCGTGGTGGCCAGCGACGGCTCCAGTGACCAGACCGTGGCGCTGGCGCGCACCTTCGACGACCCGCGCATCCTGGTGCTGGACCTGCCACGGATGGGCAAGAACCGCGTGCTCAATGCCGCCGTCGAGCACTGCAGCGGCGACATTCTGGTGTTCACCGATGCCGACGTGCACTGGGTGGAGGGCACCTTCGCCGCACTGCTCGCGCCCTTCGCCGACCCCGAGGTGGGCGGCACCGTGGGCAACATGACCATCCCGGTGGCAGGCAAGGGCCTGAGCCTGGGCGAGAGCCTGTACCGCCACTACGAAGCCTGGCTGCGCCGGGTCGAAAGCCGCACCGGCTGCACGGTGTCGGCCGACGGTGCGTTGCAGGCCCTGCGCCGCGAGCTGTACCAGCCGATCCCGGACCGGGTCAACGACGACTTCTTCATCAATACCTGCGCCCCGGTGGCACACAAGCGCGTGGTCTACGTCGACCAGGCCAGGGTGCTGGACTACGGCGTGGACGAGGCCGAGCGCCAGTTCAGTCGCCGCCAGCGCGTCACCGTCGGCGGGCTGATCAGCCTGGCGGCCCGGCGCGAACTGCTCAACCCGCTGCGCCACGGGCTCTACGCCATCGCCCTGATCAGCCACAAGCTGGTACGCCGCCTGGCCCCCGTGCTGCTGGTGCCCCTGCTGCTGGCCAACCTGTGGCTGCTCGACGGCCAAGGTTTCTATCGCCTGACCCTGGCCGCCCAGCTGCTGGGTTATGCCATCGCCGTGGTCGGCCTGCTGGACAAGGGCCACCGCCTGCCCAAGCCGTTTCGCCTGGCCGCCTTCGTGCTGGTGACCCTGGCCGGCATGAGCGTGGGCCTGTGGCAGTTCCTGCGCGGGCACAGCTACAACCAATGGAACCCCGACCAGACCCGATGAGTGCCTTCATGCCGATCAAGACCAGTCTCAAGCGCGCCAGCGGTTGGTTGTACCTGCACTCCCCGAAGGGCCGCAGCCAGCTGCGCGGCGCCGGGGTCATCCTGATGCTGCACCGGGTGCTGGCCGACGACGCCAGCGCGGCCCTGCCCCATCGCAACGAACTGTGCGTGGGCCCGCAGGCCTTCGAGCGCCTGCTGCGCTGGCTGCGCCAGCACTTCGATTGCGTGCACCTGATGGACCTGCTCAAGGACCATCAGCAGCCCAGGGGCGACAGCCGCCCCAAGGTTGCCCTGACCTTCGACGACGGCTGGCGCGACAACGCGCTCAATGCGTTCCCGTTGCTGCAGCAGTACCAGGTACCGGCCAGCATCTTCCTGTCCACCGACTACATCGGCAGCCGCCAGCGCTTCTGGTGGGAGAGCCTGGGCGAAACCCTGTGGGGCAGCCATGGCGAAGGCCCGCGCCACACCCTGATCGAAGCGTTGCGCAAGATCGGCCGGCCGCTGCCGGCTGCCTACTTCATGAACCAGCGGCCCAACGCCCGCAGCCAGCCGCTGGCCGGCTACCTGCAAAGCCTCAAGACCCTGAGCCCGGCCGCCCTGCATCAACTGACAGACGCCTGCCCGGCCGAATCCCTGCCCCAGGCCCTGGACTGGCAGCAGGTACGCGAACTGGAAGGCTCCGGGCTGATCAGCTTCGGCCCGCACGGGGCCAGTCACGCGCTGCTGCCGGGGCTGGACAACCAGCGCCTGGATGAAGAACTCAGCCGCAGCCACCACGCCTTGCAGCAAGGCTGCCAGCAGCCGCTGCCGGTGTACTGCTACCCCAACGGCGACCATGACGCCCGGGTACGCGCGCGCCTGGCCGCCCATCGCTACCCCTTCGCCCTGAGCACCCGCGCCGGGATCTGCCAGGGTCATGACGACCCACTGGCGTTGCCGCGCATCGGCGTGAGCCAGCGCAACGCCAGCCGCCCCTCGCTGCTGGCCTGGCGCATCAGCCGCGGAGGCCGCTCATGAGTCGAGGCAACTACCTGCGCCACCTGCTGCTGAGCATGGGCACACGCCTGGCGATGATCGCCCTGCGCCTGGCGCGCAACGTGCTGCTGGCGCGCATCCTGGGGCCCAGCGAGCGCGGCCTGTTCGCCCTGCTCAGCACCCTGCCCGACCTGATCAGTGCCGCCACCAGCGGCGGGCTGAACACCGCGGTGGGCTATCAGGCGGCGCAGCAACGCTCGATGGGCCTGCTGCTGAGCCAGGTGCTGATCTACGGGTGCCTGCTGGCCGGGGTGCTGACCCTGATCTGCGTGGCGCTGATGCGCGAATTCGGCACTGAACTGGAAGTGACCCTGCAACTGGGCCTGCTGGCCTGGCTGTTGCTGCTGGCGGTGCCGCTGACGGTGCTCAAGAGCGGCCTGCTCACCCTGCACAACGCCACCGGCGGGGTGGGCGCATTCAACGCACTGCGCCTGACCGAATCGCTGGTGCCGCTGCTGCTGTTCGTGGGCATGTTCTGGATGTGGCAGCACGCCGCGCTGGAGGCCGCGCTGATCAGTTGGCTGCTGGGCTTGGGGCTGGTCGCGCTGCTGGGCCTGGTGTGGCTGGGCCGCCAGCACGACATCACGCTGTGCTGGAACCGCGGCGGGCAGCGCGAGCTGCTGGCCTACAGTGCGCGCAGCCACCCGGACGTGCTGTTCCAGCAGGTCATCCTGCGCTCGGACTACCTGTTCATCAGTGCCTTCCTGGGCAGCGCCGCCCTGGGGCACTACGCCATGGCCAGCGCCGCCGCCGAACTGCTGCTGATCATCCCCGAGGCCGTCACCACCCCGCTGATGAAGCGCCTGCTGCAGCAGGATGCCGGCATGGACAAGCTCACCCCGCTGGCCCTGCGCCTGACTGCCACCGTGATGCTGGGGGCCTGCCTGAGCATGGCCCTGGTGGGCGAATGGCTGATCGTCACCCTGTTCGGCGCGGCCTACCAGCCGGCCTACCCGGCCCTGCTGGCACTGCTTCCCGGCTTGTTCGGCCTGTGCTACGCAAGCATCCTGCGCCTGGACCTGCTGGGCAAGAATCGCCCCGGCGCGGTCTCGCTGATGATGGGGGTGGGCGCGGCGGCAAACCTGATTCTCAACGTGGTCCTGATTCCCCGTTTTGGCATCGCGGGTGCGGCCCTGGCCTCCTCCATCGCCTACCTTGGGGTGACGGTGGCCATGCTCGTGCTGTACTGCAGGCTGAGCGGCGTACCGTTGCTGCGGACCTTGTTTGTGTTGCCTAGCGATCTGTTGCCTTTGCGCCAGATGCTGCAACGGAGAACGGTATGAAACGTACATGGATGTTGTTACCCGGCCTGCTGCTGGCCGCCACTGCCCACGCCGCCACCCTGCGCTGGCCGGACATTCGCGACGGCAGCCTGTACCTGGCGCCGCAGCGCAGCGCCCCGCTGCAACTGAGCTGGGTGCCGGCCTGGCAGGCCGATGCCAACCAGGAACAGGTGTACCTGCTCGACGCCACCGGCAAGCTCGATGCGCAACGCATCATTGCCCCCCATGAAGGCCGCGGCCAGCTGAGCTGGCCACTCACCGCCGGCACCGGCACCTACCAGGTGGCCATCCCCGGCTACAGTTTCAGGCGCTACCGCCTCGAATACGACGACACCACCAGCGCCCAGTTCGCCCCCGCCAAGGTGCACTTCAGCCTCGAACTAGACCGCGCCACCACCCTGTACTTTCGCGTCAAAGCCGGTGAAACGGCAGTGCTTGCCGGCAAGTATCACGACGGCGTGCGCAACCTGACCCTGGAGCGTGTTTACGATGGCAAGCGCCTCAGGCTGGCGCTGCTCGAACACCGGGCCTACTGGCAGTTCGATCAGGTGAACCTGCCCGCAAGCGCCCAGGACCAGACATGGCGCCTGAACTTCGAAGGCACCGGCAAGGTGGCCTTCTGGCTGGACGGCAGCGCCAACCTGTTCGCCCTGCGCCCCCAGGACCTCGCCCCACTGGTGCACCGCGACGGCCAGGTAAGCCTGCGCAGCAGTGCCAAGGTACTGGGCCCCACGCCCAGGCTGGGCAACAACCTGCCCTACGTGATGCCGCCACCGTCCAGCCATGCGGTGATCGATGCGCTGCAACTGCAGGCCGCCGGCTACTACACCTTTGCCGACGTGCTGGCACGCAAGCCGCGCTACGAACTGCCGTTTCGCCAGCTGTACCAGGAACGCTTCGGCATTCACCACGACATCACCCTGATGGCCGCCACCGGGCGCAAGTCCGACCTGATGCGCAGCCGCGCCAACGATGGCGCGCTGGACGACTGGCTGGCCACCAGCGTCGCCCTGGGCGGCAAGGGCCTGCATTACATCGCCTTTGCCGACGAACCCAACCTCAACTACGCCGACTACGCCACCTACCGCACCTTCTTCGCGGCCATGGCCCAGCGTGTGCGCGCCTACCCCGGCGCCCATGAAGCCGGCGTGCGCATCGCCATGCCGGCCAGCTCGCGGCTGGTCAACGGCCCGTTGCGCGGCGATGCGGCGCAGCGCGTCGGCCTGGACTGGGCACGGCGCCTGCTCAAGGAATTCGAACCGCAGATCGACGCCATGGCCTGGCACGAGTGGATGGTCCGCGACCTGCTCGCCACCCGCACCTACCGCGACTCGGTACGCCGCGCCGCCGAACTGGTGGGGCTGGACGCCAACGGTCGCCCGCGCAAGGCGCTGCTGCTCGACCAGACCAACCTGTCCAGTGGCTCGACCCTGAGCCTGTACGAGCAGAACACCCACTATGCCGGCGTATGGTGGGCCTCGGTGGTCATCAATGCGTCCCAGGACGGCCTGCTGGACATGCTCAACTGGTTCCACATCGCCGACGAGCCCGAGTGGCCCAAAGGCATGGTCAAGGTGCTGGGCAACAACCGCTTCGAGCTCAAGCCGGTGGGCCTGGCCCAGCAGTTCATCGCCCAGCACTGGCTCGACCAGGTGCTGCACCTGGACAACGACGCCTTCGAGGTCGATGCACTGGCCATGGCACGCGGCGCACAGCGCAGCCTGCTGGGCGTCAACAAGGGCGAACGCCTGCAACACGTCAGCTTCGCCACCCCGGCCAGCCGATGCCCGCAGGCCGCTGCCACGCTCACCCTGTTCGGGCCGGACAACCAGCCGCGCGCCGCGGCACTGGATTGCCAGCACGGCCAGGTACGTTTCGAACTGCCCGGGCAGACCCTGTTTGCCCTGCGATGGAGCGCCTCATGAACACAGTGCCGAAGATCTCTTCCCCTGCCGGATACGGGAGCCACCATGAATATCGTCAGCAAGTTCAGCCAGCGCGTACACCAGAAAGGCCTGCGCGCCACCCTTCGCAGCGCGTACAAGCGCTACGTGTTCTTTCACTGGGAGCTGCTGTGGATGGAGCGCGACCTGGTCAGCCCGGTGCCGCCGCATACCCTCAAGCCCTATGCGCCACTACGCGTGGAGCGCATCACGGTGCACAACGTGCAAGGCTTTGCCAAGCACTTCGGCGACCGTGTCGAAACCATGCGTGAACTGGCCGCCGAAGGGCATACCGGGCTGATGTTCCTGGACGAAGACAGCCACGTGGTGGCGTTCATCTGGGGCAGCCCGCGTCACTACCACGACCGTCATTACTATGGCTGCTGGTTCCCGGTCGAGCCGGGCGAGTTCTTCGAGTTCGGCGGTGAACTGGCGCGCCAGTACTGGGGTACGTCGCTGTCGGTCGACCTGCAACTGGCCCTGTGGCGCGCCATGGCCGAACAGGGCTGCGACAAGGTGGTCGACGTGTGCGAGACCCACAACATTCCGGCGCTCAAGCTGCACCTGCGCATGGGCTACGTCGAGCAGGGCCGTGTGATGCACGTGTACTGCCTGTTCGGTCGCTGGAAATTCTTCCGCGAAACGCGCTACAGCGGCTCGCGCCTGGATGCCTTGCGCAAACCGGCGCCGCGCAGCACTACTGCCACGGTGTCCTGAACCGATGACCCTGACCTTTACCTGGCACGCCTCGTTGCGTGCCGACGACTTCCCCGCCGACGCCTACGAGCAGTTGCGCGAGCGGCTGCCCGCTGCCACCCCCTTCAACAGCCTGGCCTGGCTGCGCGCCGCCGAGGCTGCCTTGCCGGCCAGCCAGCACCTGCAGGTACTGCTGGGGCACGCACAAGGACGCCTGGTGCTGTGCCTGCCGTTGGTCCGCACCCTTGAGCGCCACGGGCCGCTGGACTTTGCCGTGGTGCACCACCTGGGCTACCCCATGAGCGACCGCATCGGCCTGCTCATCGACCTGCCGACCAGTGCCGCCGGCCAGGTACTGGCAGCCATTCGCACGCGCCTGCCCCATGCCCTGCTGCAACTCAACGAGGTAACGGGCGATTCGCCCTGGCTGCAGCAGTGGGCACGCCGCAGTTCCACCCACGAACAGCGCACCGCCTGCCGTGCGCCGGTGCACCAGATAAGCGAGGCCGACCGCCAGGAAGTCAGTGGCGACCCGCGCTACAAGTTGCGCCGCGCGCGCAAGCGCATCGCCGCCTGCGGGGCACAGGTGCGCCGAGTAACCCCCGATACCGCCAACGCAGCTTCCTGGCTGGAAGCCGTCAGCGCGGTCGAGGCCGTGAGCTGGAAAGGCGACGACGGGGTCGGCATCTTCTCGGTGCCCGCACAGCGCCAATGGATGTTCCAGGCCTTCACCGCGCTGGCGGCCGATGGCCGTCTGCGCCTGGTGGTGCTGGAACTGGACGGGCGCTGCATCAGCTACCGCCTGGGCCTGCTCGAACGGGGCCGCCTGTACGACTACAACCTCGCCTTCGTGCCGCAGTATGCCGACCTTGGCAGCGGCCGGGTGCTGCTGCAGGAATGGATCGACTGGGGGCTGGACGAAGGCTGGACGTGGATCGACGCTTCAAGGGTGAGCCTGGAGAACTCCAGCCACCAGCTGCATGAGCGCATGACCGGCCAGGTCGAGCACCTGCGCCACAGTTTCTACAGCTGGCGCCCGTCGGGCCTGTGCCTGGGCATGGCGCTGCGCCTGTGGCAACGCATCAAGCCCTGGCTCAAACGCCGCCAACAGCAGCCCGTGCCGGCACCTGCCACTTCCCCCACTGCCACACCCACAGCACAGGAGCGCCCGGATGCCGTCCCAAGTCATAGTCAACGCTGACGATTTTGGCCTCAACGAACACACCAACGCGGTGATTCTGCGCGCGTTCCAGTGCGGCCTGATCAGCTCTGCCACCGCCATGGCCAGCATGCCGGCATTCAAGGCCGCCTGCGCGCTGGCCCAGCAACCGGCCCTGCGCGGGCGCGTGGGCCTGCATTTCAACCTGACCTACGGGCGCCCGCTGAGCGAGCCGATCCGCGCGCTGGCGCAGTTCTGCAATGCCGAGGGCGAGTTCGACCTGGGCCTGTCGCGCAAGCGCCTGTGGCTGGGGCGCGCGGCCCGCCAGGCGGTGCACGAGGAACTGGCCGCGCAATGGCAGCGCTGCCTGGACCATGGGCTGACCCCCAGCCACCTGGACTCCCACCAGCACGTGCACAACCTGTGGCCCATCGGCGAAATCGTCGCCCGCTTCGCCGCCCGCGAAGGGGTGCCGATACGCCTGGCCCGCAACGTGGGGCACAACATCGGCCCGGCAAAACGCCTGTTCAAGACGTTGCTCAACCAGCGCCTGCGCCAGTTGGCCAGGCTGACCGCCGACCATGTGTGTACCCCCGTCGACCTGCGTGACGGTCTGGCCCCACGCCATGGCGTGCTCGAAGTGGTGGCGCACCCCAGTGCCCTGGGCAGCCACGACTTCGGCGATGCCTACCTGGGCAGTGGCGAGTCCTTGCAGGCCTTGCTCGACCAGCGCCTGGCGGGCGTGCCCAGGGTCGGCTACGCGTCGCTGCGCGAGGCGCGCCAGAGCACCCTGGGCACTGCCTCCAACAGATAACTACCACCGCTTCGCCCGGCTGATCGGTTGTGCTGTCGGTCCACGGACTGGAGCACGACCATGCCTACCTCCCCTTCACGCATTCCCCACTCACCGTTCATCGTCCAGCGCCTGCCCACCTGGCTGAAACACACCAGCGCCCAGGACGCCGAAGACCTTCGGCGCCATCTGGCCCTGACCCATGTCATCCCCGATGCCGAACCGGACTGGCTGGCCAACGGCCTGCCCGATCAGCGTGACGCCGTGCGTGCAGCCAGGCGTCGCTATCGGCGGGCCAGCCAGACACTGGCAGGCACCCTCAAGGCCTTCCAGGGGTTGCTGGCATTTGCCGAGCCGCTGCTGCAGGCGCGCCTTGACGCCGAACTTGGCGAAACCCTGAACCTGCACACCACCGACCTGGTGCAGTTTCACGAAGAGGCCGACCTCTGGCAGCTCGCCACACGTACCACCTACCAGAAGCAGAGCCTGCTGCAGGCAGCGCTGCAAAACTTCGGTGACGACGTGACCTTCCTCGGCAAGAGTGCGATCACCCTGCAAGGCCATTTCCACCTCGACCTGACCGACGCCGGCCTTGCCTACCGCTATCCCCGCCATCGCCTGTCACCGGCCGTGTTCGCCCGCCTGTGCCGCGAACTGGACCTGGGCGCCCGCTACCAGCAGCACCTGCAGGCAGTGTTCGAAACACCTGCCACGCAAGACAGGGTGCGTCGCGACTCGATCGATGCCAATCGCCAGTTGCTACGCCTGGGGGTCACCGTGGCGAAAGCGCGCCAGCGCATCGGGCCAACCGCCTGCCGCCGGTTGCTGGCGCTGCTGGACGCGCCCGCCGCAGCAGGCGCCGAGGCCCCGCCAGTGCAGGCGAGCCTGCTGAGCATGAGCGGCGTACCGTTGCACGACATCCTGCTGTTTGCCCTGGCATCTGAGCAGCAGGCAGACAGCCTGCTGCTGTACCTGCCCGGCGACCCGGACGATGCCCTCACCGAGCATGCGTCGATGCCGGCGCTGGAGCGCTACCTCAAAGGGCGCCTCAACCACCCCGGGTTTCGCAGACTGTTTCAGCGCTACGTACCGCTGCAACAGCAGCAACACCTGTTCGATGTGCTCGGACACAACCTGGCCCGGCAGGTGGTCGACAAGGACGGACCGTGGCACTCGCAGGAGCAGGACAGCCTGTACCTGAGCCTTGCCCCGGTTGCCGGCGAGCTGTTCGGCGTGCTGCAGGACCGCCACCTGCAACGCCTGAAGGATGAAGCACGGGTACTCATGGTGCCCACCGCTGAAGCCGACGAGAAAGCGCGCAAGGCCCGCCTGGAACAATGGGAGACACGCGCGCTGAACGTGCTCAATGCCGCGGCGATGTTCGTTCCCGCGTTGGGCCCGGTCATGCTGGCGGTCACTGCGGTACAGCTGATCAAGGAGGTGTATGAAGGCGTGGAGGACTGGCAGGACGGCGACGTCGAGGGCGCCATGGCGCACCTGCAGTCGGTGGCGATCACTGCCGGCATGCTGGCCGGTTCGGTGCTGGCGATCAAGGCAGCACCAGCGCTGGTCGATGCGTTGATCGAAGTGCCACTGCCCGATGGCAGTAGGCGCCTGTACCTGCCCGACCTGGCACCCTACCGACTGGACACGCCGCTGCCCGCCGAGGTGACAGCCAACGACCAGGGCCAGTACCGGCACGCGAACCGGCACTACATCAGGCTCGGCGCCGACCTGTACGAGCAGCAGTTCGATGCGCACCAGCAGCAATGGCAACTGCGCCACCCCGAGCGTGAAGACGCCTATCGCCCCGCGCTGGAGCACAACGGCCAGGGTGCCTGGCGCAGCGTGCATGAACAGCCGCTGAGCTGGTCGCGGGCCACCCTGCTGCGCCGTCTGGGCCCGCTTGCGCAAGGCCTGAGCGATGCAGAACTCGAACAGGCCTGCCAGGTCAGCGGCACCCGCGAAGACGCGCTGCGTCGGTTGCACGCCGCCAATCTGGGCCTGCCACCCTTGCTGGCCGATACGCTGCAACGGCTCAGGATCGTCCGGCAACTGCGCGCCGAAAACGTCCCGGGCAGCGTCGGCAAGGCCCTGTTCGAGCAGCGTTACCTGGCCCTGGTGCCCCCGCAGCCGCACATCACGGCCCTGTGCGCACGCTTGCCCGGGTTGAGCCCGGTGCTGGCCCGCAGCCTGCTGGACACAGTCGGCCCGGCCCGGCTGGCACGCTGGGTGCCACCGGCAGCCATCCCCACCAAATTGCTGGAAGAGGCCGCCACGCTGGCCGCCCGTGTTCCCCTGGTACGCGCGACCGAAGGCCTGTACTGGCCAACCCTGGCAACGCCGCAAAGCACGCGCCTGGCGCTGTTGTGCCTGGAGCACGCCCCCGGCTGGGACACCTCGGTGGTGCTGGAAGCACGCACGGGTGGCCCGCGCGGCCCCCTGCTGCAGCGCGTGGGTCGTGCCACCCAGGCGCAGCGCAGGGTTCTGGTGCACGGTGCAGAAGGCTACCAGACCTTCAAGGACGACCTCCCGCTGCACGCGCCCGGCGACGACCTGTTCGCGGCCCTGCATGACAGCATCGCTCCCCGCTATCGCCAGGTGCTGGGCCTGGACACCAGGGCGGCGCTGCAGCAACGCGTGCTGTCGATGCTCGAACGCCCCCGCGGCGAACTTGCCACCTGGCTGTGGTCCGGCGAGGTCCGCGGCTGGGCCAGCGAAGCACGCCTGCTGGGCGGCAGTGACCGCCCCGGCTACCCGCCGGTGTCGCCTGCCAGCTCCTCACAGGAGGCCCGCTACCGCACGCTCTACCCGCATGCCAGCGGCGAAGAGGCGCGTGCCACACTGGCGGCCTGGGAGGCCAGCGAGATTCCTGCACAGGCGCGCTTGCGCACGCTCGAACAAACCCTGCAACGCCTGAAAAGCGCGTTGACCCTGTGGGCCCTGCCCAGTACAGCCCGGCAATCAGCGCGGGAAGAAATCATCGCCGCCTGGCAGCGCCTGTCGGTGCGCGAGGTCGCCGACGGCGAAGCCATCATTCAACTGAACCTGGACTTTCTAGACCTGACCGACGGTGACCTGGAAAGCTTCCCTGTGCTGGAGTCCAACTTCGATCACGTGAATGAGCTGTCGCTGGAGCAGAACTCCCTGACCCGGCTGCCTGACGCCTTCCTGCGCCACTTCACCCAGCTGCAGCGCGTCAGCCTGAACGGCTGCGAACTCACCAGCCTGCCCACCGGGCTGGGTGATCGGCTCAGCGTGCTGGACCTGGCCAACAACCGCCTGGTCTGGGACGAGCACCTGCAGCACGCCCTCGAAGGTTACCCGCAGTTGCGCGACCTGAGCCTGGCGAACAACCCGCTGGCCACCCCGCCCGACTTCGCCCGCCTGAACCGGCTGCAGGGCGTGGACCTGTACAACTGCAGCCTGGCGACCTATCCGGCAGGGCTCGATCAGCTGGACGCGCCGAACCTGGTGGACCTGTCCGGCAACCAGCTGCAGGAGCTGCCACCGACCGCCATCCTCTCACCTCCGCTGGCCCGGGCGCTGCGCCTGGAACACAATCCGCTGAGCGATGCTGCCCTGCAGGCGGCCGATGCCTACTACACCACCCACCGTATCGACCTGCTGGTGGCCGAGATCGATTACAACGAACTGCTCGACGACGCCACGCCACAACAGCGGGCCAGCTGGCAACGACTGCAGCAGAGCCTGCCGTCGGGGTTCTTCCGGGACCTGCGTGCCATGTTCGACAGCCCGCCCTACATCGTCGCCCCACTGACCTACCGGCGCCGCCTGTGGCGCCTGCTGACCTGGATGGACGCCAATGCGCCCCTGCGTGAGCAGATTCTCGCCCGCACAGGCGGCACCCTGCTCGACCTCGAACAGTTGGGCGAGGTGTCACAGGCCCTGGCCATCCCGGACCTGGCAACCCGCTCGCGCACCCTGCTGGCGACCATCGTCAACCACGTGCGTCTCAGAAAGCTCGGCTTCGGCGTGCTGAGCCTTTCTTTCAACATGTCCGAAGACAGCTACGCGACGCTCTACCAGTGGGCGCTCAAACGTATCACCCGCCTGCCGGGCCTGGACCTGGCCCAGGCGGCGCGTGCCGACGAGCCGGTGATCATCGACGCACTGGTCGATGTGATGCCGCTGCCGGGCGAAGCCTGGATAGAACAGCAGCGCAACTTGCTGCTGGCGGTCGACCCGACCACCTCCCACGGCCTGGACGAAGTACTGGCCATGAACCATGAAGAGGAACCGGTCTACCCTGCATGGGAGCACCACTTGCGCGAACGCTTCGCCGCACAGTTCGCCGCCTCGCGGGCAGCGCTGGACGACAGCCTGGAGCAGGCAGCCGAAACGCTGAGCGAAGGTGAACTGCTGGTGGAGGCGCAGCGCTTGCGGCAGGTGTACGAACAACGCCTCGTCGACCTGCGCAGAACCCTGACCGAGGGAGTGGCGCGAGGCACCATCGACTGACAGGCGGGCGCCGGCCCGGAGCGCACCCGGGCCAGGCTGGCTTTTGTGCCGGGGCCGGCGTTATGCTCGGCTGAACCGTTTCATTCACCATGGAAAAGAGGTATTGCGTCATGGATCGTCTGGACTCGCTGTTTCCCGCTGCCACGGATATCCCCGAGGCCTATCGCCTGGGCGACCCGCTCGAGCAGCGCGACTACCTGGTGGATGGGCAGCTGCACCGCTGGGAAGGCCCGCTGGCCACGGTGCGCAGCCCGGTGTGGCTCAAGACCGACGACGGTGAGCAGCAGGTGATACTCGGCAGCGCCCCGCTGCTGGACGCCGATACCGCCCTCACCGCCCTGGACGCCGCCGTGCGTGCCTACGACAAGGGCCGCGGCGTGTGGCCGAACATGCGCGTGGCCGAGCGCATCCAGCATGTGGAGGCGTTCCTGGCCCGCATGCGCGAGCAGCGCGCGGTGGTGGTCAAGTGGCTGATGTGGGAGATCGGCAAGAACCTCAAGGACTCCGAGAAGGAGTTCGACCGCACCTGCGACTACATCGTCGAGACCATCGGCGCCCTCAAGGAACTCGACCGGCGCTCCAGTCGCTTCGAACTGGAGCAGGACACCCTCGGCCAGATCCGTCGCGCGCCCCTGGGCGTGGCGCTGTGCATGGGCCCCTACAACTACCCGCTCAACGAGACCTTCACCACCTTGATCCCGGCGCTGATCATGGGCAACACCGTGGTGTTCAAGCCGGCCAAGTTCGGCGTGCTGCTGATTCGCCCGTTGCTGGAGGCGTTTCGCGACAGCTTCCCGGCCGGGGTGATCAATGTCATCTACGGGCGTGGCCGCGAGACCGTCAGCGCGCTGATGGCCAGCGGCAAGGTCGACGTGTTCGCCTTCATCGGCACCAACAAGGCCGCCAGCGACCTGAAGAAGCTTCACCCGCGCCCGCACCGCCTGCGCGCCGCGCTGGGGCTGGACGCCAAGAACCCGGGCATCGTGCTGCCCGAGGTCGACCTGGACAACGCGGTCAACGAGGCGGTCACCGGCGCCCTCTCGTTCAACGGCCAGCGCTGCACGGCGCTGAAGATCCTGTTCGTGCACGAGCAGGTGGTGGACGCCTTTCTCGACAAGTTCCAGCGCAAGCTGGCCGACCTCAAGCCCGGCATGCCATGGGACCCGGGCGTCAGCCTGACCCCGTTGCCCGAAGCAGGCAAGGTCGACTACCTGGGCGGCCTGGTAACCGATGCAGTAGCCCACGGTGCCAAGGTGATCAACCAGGGCGGCGGCCAGAGCCGCGGTTCGTTCTTCTACCCGGCGCTGCTGTACCCGGTGAACCCACAGATGCGCGTGTACCACGAAGAGCAGTTCGGGCCGGTGATCCCGGTGGTGCCCTACCGCGACCTGCAGACAGTGATCGACTACGTGCTGGATTCGGATTTCGGTCAGCAGTTGAGCATTTTCGGCACCGATTCGGCCACCGTGGGCCGGCTGGTCGACACCTTCGCCAACCAGGTCGGGCGCATCAACCTCAACGCCCAGTGCCAGCGCGGGCCGGACACCTACCCCTTCAACGGGCGCAAGAACTCGGCCGAAGGCACCTTGTCGGTGCATGACGCATTGCGCGTGTTCTCGATCCGCACCCTGGTGGCCACCAAGTTCCAGGAGGCCAACAAGCAGTTGATCAGCCAGATCATCCGCAACCGCGAGTCGAGTTTCCTGACGACTGACTACATCTTCTGATTGCGTGGTGGGCAAAACGGTACAAGCATAGGCTTGGATCGCGGCGCACCTATCGCGGGTCAAGCCCGCTCCCACAAAGGCAGTGATGAACACGTGGGAGCGGGCTTGACCCGCGATAGGGCCCGTGTAGGCAACACACTTTTTGCGTACCAATGGAGGAAAAAATGGCCACCCAACCCATCCCCGACGGTCAGCACAGCATCACCCCCTACCTGGGCATCAAGGACGCTGCCAGGGCCATCGACTTCTACAAGGCCGCCTTTGGCGCCACCGAAATGTTCCGCCTCGACGCCCCCGATGGCCGTATCGGCCATGCCGAGCTGAAAATCGGCGATTCCTCGCTGATGCTGGCCGACCCCTGCGACCAGGCCGGCGGGCTCACCAGCAGCCAATCCCTGCAGGGCAGCGCCATCGGCCTGCACCTGTACGTCGAAGATGTCGACGCTACCTTCGCCCAGGCGCTGAAGGCCGGCGCCACCCAGGTCAACGCCGTGCAGAACCAGTTCTACGGCGACCGCAGCGGCACCCTCAAGGACCCGTTCGGCAACCTCTGGTTCGTCGCCACCCACGTCGAAGACGTGTCGGTCGAGGAAATCCGCGCCCGCGCGGCAAAAATGTTCAGCCCGCAATGAACGCCACCTGCACGCGGCGATGGTCGCGTGCAGGGCTTTGAATTAAGGTGGCATGCACAGGAAGGCTGGCCAGGATCGTCCATGCGAATCATCGAGAAAAACGCCGCGCTGGTGCGCACCCTTACCCCCGCCGAAGAGGAACTGCTGCGCGGGTTCGTGCTGGGCGCCCTGGAGGGCCCGCGGCTGCTGCAGGCCAACCAGTTGCTGATGAAGGTACGCGCCGCCGGGCAGTGGCTGGCCTGCGACTGCCAGCCCAAAAGCATGCCGGTACTCAACGTCAACCTCAACGGCAGCACCGGCACGCTGTTTCTCAAGAACAACCCCGGCACCACCGAACATGCGCCGGGCTGTGCCTTCACCAAGGACGAACGCGACACCGACGCCAGCCACAACGAGGCCGACACCCCGCCGGCGGCCTGGCTGGCACCGGACGCGCCGTTGCGCCTGATCGGCGATTTCCAGCGTGCCGCTGCCGGCAGTGGCGACGGCAACGGCAGCGGCGACAGGCGCGAACAGCATCGCCTGCTCTCGCTGCTGCTGACCCTGATCGAAGCCAGCGGCCTGAACGTCTATGCCACCCACCTCAAAAAGGACCTGACCGCCCAGTTCGCCGAACTGCGCAGCGTCGCCACCCGCTACCCGCTGATCGACCGCGTGCCCGCCAGCAACTACCTGGAAACCCGCCCGGACATGAAGCACATGATGATGCTCAAGGCACGTCTGCGCGACACCACGGTGTTCGGCACACATCGGCGCCATGGCCTGCTGCTGGACTGCGTCAGCCAGATCAAGGCGCGCAAGGTGCTCACCGAGCGCAGCGAAGACGGGTTCGACTTCCAGGGCCACCACCTGCTGTGGGGCGGTAGCCGCACCCCCGGCCCGCTGCTGGCGCTGGCTATCTATTCCCCCGCCACCGCCGGCAGCCACTTCTACGAGCTGATCCATGTGGCCAGCGTGCCGGTGCTGTCGCGCGCTCACCTGTTCCCGGTGTACCGCGACGAAGAGCGCGAACCGCTGAAGATGCTCGTCTCGCTGATCGACTGGATGGCCGGCAAGGGTGTGAAGGTGGTGATGCGCCGGCCGGTGATCGGCGGTCGAGTGATGGACGAACTGGTGCTCAGTTCCGACCAGGACAGGGTGCTGTCCGTGTCGCTGACCGAACAGCCGCTGGGCCCGGAGCCCGAAACGGAAAACTTCAGGCGCTTTGCCGATTTCAAAGGCCTGGACACCTTCCGCAAGTACGTGGCGGGCTTCTTCATGCGGGGTCGCGACTAGACCGTCCGTCGCTCACGCCGCACCCTCGGCGCATGACGACGGACCAATGTCAGGTAGCCCACATGAAAGGAGTTCGACCATGACCCGCACCCCGATCACCGCTCTGCTGTTCGCCGCGCTGCTGGGCGCCCAGGCCACCGTGGCCCTGGCCGCAGGTACCGGCCCGACCAACCCTGCCCCCGGCAACGGCGTGCCCAACTCCACCCTTCCTGGGGCCGGGGTGGATGTACCGGCCCCGTCCAACGAGCCGTCCATGCCCAACGGCACCGACCCACGTACCCAGGGCAACGATGACGGCCGCCAGGGCGGCATGAACACCGATGACACCCGTGGGCAGATGCCCGAGGGCACCGGTTCCGAGAGAAATGGCCACGAAGGCTCCGAAAGCAACAACCGCGGCGGTGTCAGCGGCCCGGCTGGCAGTTGACCGCTGCGCCCGCAAGCTGGCTCCTACCGGCGATACACACCCTGTAGGAGCCGGCCTTGCCGGCGAAGGCCCAAGCACTGCAACCGCTTGAGTGCCGCCCCTGCTGCCCCTATCATCCCCAGCCTCTTCCACCTGGGGCTCCCCGTGTCTGACCCTCGCCTGAAACGCCTTGGCGCTTGCCTGCTGGCAATCCTTGGCAGCGCCTACCTGGCGCAGAACATCGTGCCGTGGCGCCAATTGATGGCCGATGAACGCACCGGGCCGGCCCAGACACGCCTGCTGCAATTGAGCGATGGCAGCCAGCTTGCGCTCAACCACGCCACCCATGTGGACATCCGCTTCACCGCGCAGCAACGACGCCTGGTGCTGCACGACGGCGAAGTGCTGGTGCAGGCCAGCAGCGACCCGCGCCCGCTGATCGTCGAAACCCCGAGCGGTGAAGTCCGCGCACACTCCGGGACGTTCAGTGTCGATCATCTGCACAGGGGCTCCCAGGTCAACGCCTACGCGGCTGATGTACAGGTCCTGCCACGGCTGGGCACCCCCAGCCTGCTGCCCAGCGGCAGCGGGCTATGGTTGCGCCGCGCCGGCAGCAGCTGGCAATGGCCAGCCCGGCCCAGCCGAATCAACACCCGGGCCTGGCCCGCCGGCAGCTAGCAGTCGAAGCGGTCCACCGCGCGGCGCCGCTCGTTGTCGTCGCGCATGTCGTAGTTGGCCGTGGTCTGGATGTTGCTGTGATGCGCCAGCTTCTGCGCTATCGACAGGTCGTGCTCCTCGATCACCCGGGTGATGAACGAACGGCGAAAATCGTGGGGCATGATCTTTACGCCCACCTGGGTTCCGCGTTGGCGGGCGATGTAGTAGATCGCGTGCTTGGTGATGCGCTCGCGGGTGATATGGCTGCCGCGGCGGATGCGGTTGAACAGGAAGGTATCGTCGGCCTGGCCCTCGGGCAGCTGCGAGCGGCGAAACTCCAGCCAGGCATTGAGCTTGTCGAAGGCCCACACCGGGGCGTACTTGATCAGCTGCTTGTTGCCCTTGCCCAGCACCTGCAGGCTGCGCTCGGCAAAGTCGATCTGCCTGAGGTCGAGGTTGACCGACTCGCTCTTGCGCATGCCGGTGCCGTACAGCAAGGCGATCACCGCCGCGTCGCGCAGCCCCTGCGGGCGCGGGTCGGCAGCGCAGGCCTCCATCAGTTCGCGGATCAGCGTGCGCTTGAGGTTGCGCCCCACCGGCAGGCGCGTGCCCTGGGCGGCCTTGACCGTGCGCATGCGCAGCAGCTGGTCCTGGCTGATCAGGCCCAGGCGCCAGGCTTCGTTCATCACCCCGCGAATCGCGTTGACGTACAGCGACGTGGTGTTGGGCGCATAGCCGTCGGCGCGCAACGCCGCCACCAGCGCAGTGACATGCCCCGGTTCGAGCAAGTGCCAGGGCACCTCCTTGATGTCGATGTCCTCGAAGTCCAGACGGTCGGCGGCGTCCTGCAGGATGTACTTCATGGTCAACTGGCTCGACGGGGCCAGTCGGGCGAGGTATTGCAGCAGGGGGTTGTGGAGCGATGCGTGCAGTGAATCAGGCAAACCGTGGGGTTCCTCTAGCGCAGTAGGGCAAATTCAGCTGGGGATGATACCCCTAGTCCACCAGGTAAAGCTTGATGGTTTCCCGGGTCAGCGAGATCACCTCGTGGGTGTAGCCCTCGGCATCGCTGGTGCCGTATTCCAGATACCCGTCCTTGCGCTGGATCACGTAGGCCACGCGTGGCAGCGGCCTGCCGGTTTCGCTGTCGGTGATGGGCAGGCGTGCACTGTAGAGCGGCGCCTCGACCTGCCTGGCGAAGGGTGCCAGCGGCGTGGCGTCGTCCAGCGTCGGCGCGGCCCACACAAAAGGTGGTATGTACGGGCTGTAGTCGTGCTTGTTCACTTCGGCCAGCAGCACCGAAACCGGGATGCGCATCACCAGTGAAAAGTACGCGTGATACGGGAACGCGGTGATGTACAGCTTGCACGGGATTGTGGTTCTGTTCTCGAGCAGGCGCTGGATGGTTTCGCGGGTCAGTTCAGTGCTGCTGGAGCGGCTCGGCAGGGTCTTGTCGAAGCTCATCTGCGCCAGGTAGTTGAAACTGCCATCGGGCGCGCGGCTTTCGAACTCGGGCGAGCCGGACAGGTTGTAGGTGATGACGTGTTCGAGGTCGAAGTTCTCGTCGCCGTCCAGCGCGCACACCAGCCGCTCGCTGATCTGGCCATTGCCGGTGTGGCGTTCGAACAGGCTGAGCAGGTCTTCGTCGGCCTGAAAACGCAGGTCGTAGCGGTACGGGTTGTCGCTGAACGACACAAAGCGCAGGGGCAACGGGTCGATGCCGTGGTCCTTGACGCAGCCACTGCTCAACAGTGCACCGGCGGCCAGCGTGAAGCCGAGGGCGAAGCGGTGAAACACAGGCATGCGCCCTTCTTCCATGAGTGTGGCGGGCGCGCAGGATGCCCTAGCAGGCACTCTGCGGCAAGTGTCACGGTGCTTTGTGCAATGCCTCGTGAACCGCTGGCGCAGCGTGACCAACTGGTGTATCAAGGCGCCCTCCCGCCCCCATGGATGACACATGCGCCTGCTTCCACTGATCGTACTTGGCCTGCTGGCTGCCCAGCTCAGTGCCTGTTCACTGTTCATCCCGCGCGCCAAGGCCACGGTCGAACCGATTTCCCTGCAAAAGCAGCTCGACAGCAACCACAGTGTGTACACCCTGACCTTCGCGGCAGATGTGGATGTGCTCGACGCCTTCCGGGGCAAGACCAGCCAGTTGGGCACGCGCATCGAATGCTCGATCACCGAGGATGAGAACCTCGCCTATGACCACCGCATGACGTATTCGCTGATCGGTGAGATCGAACGCGATGACCGACCGCCCCGTGATGGCCTGTTCACCTCGAAACTGAGCTTTCAGAAAAAAGACCAGTACCGCGACCTGAGCGACGCAGCGGCCCTCGACATGCTGGCAAGAAAGCCGGTACTGCCATGCACCATGAAGGCGTCCGGCTTCTTTGTGGGCTACTACTATTCGAAGCCGTTCACCTTGCAGGCCAGCGACCTGATCCGACTGATCAAGGGGCCGGTGCCTTCGCAGCGCCTATTTCTCAAACACTACTGAAGAACGTGCGGCGCCCTTGAAAACAGGTGCTTGACCTCAACCTAACTTGAGGTTTTACCCTTGCGCCTCCCTTGAGTGGAGTCGCCCCATGAGCACCAGCCAACCCGCTGTATTTGTGTTGTCCAACCCCGAAGGCCTGTACGACCCCAGCGCCAATGCCTATTCACACGTGGCCGAGGTCAGCACCGCCGCCAAGCTGCTGTACATCGCCGGCCAGGGGGGTGAAGACCCTGCCGGTACGCTGTCGCCCGACTTTGCCGAACAGGCGCGCCAGGCACTGCTCAACCTGCGCACCGCGCTGGAATCCAGAGGTGCGAGCCTGGCCGATGTATTCAAGCTGACCCTGCTGATCGTGGACCATAGCGAAGCCAGGCTGGCGCTGTGGGCGGCGGCTGCCAACGCCGCCTGGGGCCAGCTCAGCAAACCGACCTGCACCCTGATACCCGTGCCGCGCCTGGCACTGGACGGCATGCAGATCGAAGTCGATGCCGTGGCGGCCCTGCCCGCTTCGAGCTGATGGCCCCTAGCGCAGCGTGCACTGCGTCTGCACGATCGAGCGGTTGATGCGGTCCAGCTCGCTCTCGGCAACGACCCTGTTGTGGACGTTGAAGGCCATTTCATAGGCCTGGTTGGCAAACGCGGTGCAGTTGGGCCGTTCGAGAATCACCGCATCCATGCGCAACGCGTAGATGACCAGGGCGTCCGCCGACTGACCGGCGCGTTCGCGGTAGGCATAGCGTTGCTGGCGGGCCTGCTCGAAGTTGGCCTGCACTGCCTTTTCATAGTTGGCCTTTTGCGTGCGCTGCACAGTGGCCACCGGCACAGTGAGCAATTGATACACCGCCTGCTCGTAGGTCTTGGGGAAGCGGACTTCGTTGGTTTCGTGCAGCAACGTCTGGTTCATCACGTACAAGGTGGTGGTCGGACAGTAGTCGAAGCGCCCGCAGGCCTTGCTTGCCTTGGCTTGCAGGGCATCTGGCTGAAACCGCTGCGCCGACCAGCCCAGGGCCAGGTTGTACTGCTTGAGCGCCGTGTAATCGGCCTTCAACGCCTTGTTGAACGCCGCGAAGCACGCCGTGGTCTGCGCCGTCTGCGCATCGCCACAGCCTTTCACGCCAGAGATGTCGTCCAGCGAGTCGCCGCTGTAGTCGAGGGTCAGCGCTGGCCGTGCAGGCGTTGTCGACACCGCCACACCCTGGGTCTTGAGTGCACTGTAGCGGGCCGTCATTGCTTGCAACCTGGTACCGTCGGCTTTCTGCACGGCGGCGATTTCCAGCAGTTGCTTGACCGCGTCGAGGTCCTGGGGCTTGAGGTCCTTGTTGCCGGTCAGTGCCTCCAGCAGGTCCAGCGTGGCATTGGCATCACCGGCTTCGGAGTCCATGCGCAGCGCGCTCAAGGTCGACGCATAGCGGCTCTGTTGCACGAACTCGCCAAGGTTCATTTCTTCAAGGCTTGCGTACTTGAGCGGCTGTGCAATCTGCTGGCTCATGTCCTGGGCACACGCCAGCGAGGCGTACAGCAGGGTGATGGCAAGGGTAAGGCTGGTCTTCATGGACGTCCTGACAAGGCAACGCCACCGCAATGGTCGCGGTGGCCCACACCTGCATCGGCACGGCTGGCGCTTCCTTTAACTCAGTACACGGCCCCCACCGGGTACACGAATGCATTCACGTCATAGAAGGGCGTGCGCTGGTAAAACCAGTGCAGGCGCGCACTCGGGCTGTCGGCGAACGCCTTGTCGTCCTTGAGGCGGGCCTCGAACTCGGCCTTGAGTGCCGGGCTCGCGGCCAGCATCTTGCGCGCCATCGGCTCCATCACGTATTCCTCTGGCTCCTCCGCCGCCACCAGGGTCGCGTTGAAGAAACCCCAGGCCCAGAACGAGTCGGGGCTTTGCGGGTGCAACAGATTGATCGCCAGCACACCCAGCGGCTGGTCGACGTCGATCAGCACCGAACCCGCCGCAAAGGTCTGCATACGCTCCAGCGGGTTGGCCACGCCACTGACCAGCAGATGCCCTTCATAGCCCGGAATCTCGTTGGCTGCCGCACGGTCCGGCTCGAAGCCACCGGCCACCTTCACCTCATCCATGCGGTACAGCGTCACCGCCATCGCCGTGGGCTGCTCGAGGGTGCGCATGCGGATGCCATGCGCCTTGAGCCGCGCGATCACCTCGGCCCACTGCGCCGGCACCACGTACTGGCGTGGGCGCTTGACCACCAGGTCGGGCTCGGTGTTGCCAGTGACCGGCACCGTCAGCGGCTTGGGCACGTTGCCCCACACGATCGTCCTGGCACCGGTGATCGGCGACTGTTCGTAGCGGTAGTCGCCCACCTTGAAGTCCACCTGCTCCTCCTTGCCCGGCTTCCAGGTCAGCACCACCTCGCGCTGGGCCGCGAGCCGGGCACGGTCACTGGCAATGGCCTGCTGCAGCGAAGCGGCCTGTTCGCCGAGCACCTGGAACATCGTCTTGAGCATCACGTAGTTGCCCAGCACCTGGGTCTGATACGGGTGCAGTGCATGCTGCTCGATCAGAATCGACGGCACGTTGCGGATATCGCCGTACTGGTTGGAGAAGCGCGCCAGGTCGGTGCGGTACGGGTAGTAGCCCTGGGTCGGGTCCTGGTTGTCGTTCATGCTGATGCACTCGTGCACCACATGCCCCTCGCCCTCCAGCGCCTGGTACACCGGCGCACGCATCACCGTGTCCATCCACGCGCTGCTGGCCGGCGACCAGCCATTGCCGTTATGGCAATACGAGCTGTCGTAGGGGTACATCGCGCCATCGGTGGAGTGGGTGTCGGCGAAGAAGCTCAGCTCGTAGGTGTTGAACACCCAGGCCACGTTGCGGATCTCGGCGCTGTCGAGCTTGGTGAAATCGCGGTTCAGGTTGAGGTTGCGCCCGTTCACGCGCCAGCCACTCTGGCGGGGGCCGTTCTGGTTGATTCGGCCATAGGCGCTGCGACGGATATCGCCGTCCACGTTGACACTGGGGATGAACAGGATGTTGACCTTCTGCAGCAGGCCGGCCAGCGGCTTGCTGCCGGTGGTCATGTCGCGCAGCAGCATGAACATCGCGTCCTTGCCGTTGGACTCGCCGGGGTGGATACCGGCCTCGATAAAGAGCGTCGGCTTGCCGGAACGCTTGAGCGCGGCGGGTGACTTGTCGGCCTCCAGCGAGGCCACCACCAGCAGCATCGGGTGGCCCTCGGCGCTTTTCTCCGGCAGCTCGCTGAGCACGATGGCGCCATTGGCGGCGGATGCCAGTTGCTGAAGGTAATCGCGGGTTTGCGCGTAGGTGCTGGTGTCGGCAAAGCCGGTGGCTTCGGCGACGGTGATCAGGGGGTTGCCGGCGGGCGCGATACAGCGGGTGCTGGTGAGGGTCTGCTCGAACATTGCCGGCAGAATGCGTTGCTTGGCGGCCTCGGGGTAGCCGCTGTCATCGATATAGGCCGGGGCGCCGGGCAAGGCCGCAAGGGCGGGCAGGCTGCCGAGCAGCAGCAAGGTGGCCAGCAGGGGCTGCGGGTGCAGGTCGTTCATGATGGGTCCTTATCATGCGTAAGCAGGCAACCTTAGCTGATAAGGGGCAATGTCACCGCGATGGGATGCCGGCGAAGCGCCGCGCGAGCGGCGCTCGGTGCCGGGAGCGCCGTTGCGCCACGCCGTTCTACCGCGCCGCCAACCCCATCTGCCAGAAATCCGCCTCCAGCCGCGACGCCTGGGCAAAGATCGCCACCAGCTCGGTGAAGCGCTGCTCGGTCATGCTGCGCGCCGCCAGTTCGTCCAGGTGCAGGCGCGCTGCAGCAGCCACGCCCTGATACCCCTCCCCGGCATACTCGCCAATCCACTCGCGGTACGGATGATCACCCAGCGCCGCCACCCCGTCGGGGCTCAGCGCCCGGCCGATCTCGGCGTAGCCAATCACACAGGGCGACAGCGCCACATGCAGGTCCAGCAAGTCGCCCGCCGCGCCGCAATCGAGCACGAAGCGCGTATAGGCCACGGTGGCCTGGTGCTCCGGCGCGGCCTCGATGTCAGCCTTGGACAAGCCCCAGCGCGCGCACAGGCGTACATGCAGGTCGGTCTCGTCCAGAATCGCCGCAAGCCCCGCCTGGGCGGCACGGATGTCCGAAGGCCGGCGGCTCTTGTACGCGGCCAGCGCCCAGGCCCGCGCGAACTGGATCAGGAACAGGTAATCCTGCACCAGGTAGGTACGAAACGCCGTTTCGGGCAAGCTGCCCTGGCCCATCTGGCGCACGAAGCTGTGGTCCACGTAACTGGCCCACTCGGTCGGTGCAGCAGCTTTCAAACGGTCGAAAATATCCATCGTTCACTCCCCCTGTGGGTACACGGCATCGAAAAACTCAAGCTCCAGCGCCACGGCACGCAAGAAGAAATCGGTGCTCAGCGCCTCTTCCTGGGGGCCCACACGGTCGAGTTCGGCACCCAGGAACGCAACGAAGTCGGCGAAGGCCGGGTTGTCGTGCAAGGTGATCCACTCGGCGTGCACGAAGTTGTCCGGCAGCGGCCTGGGCGCCTTGAGCGCCCAGTCCAGGTACAGGCCCTCGGCCACGTTGAGCACCGCCAGCACCGCCGCATAGGATCGGGTGGCCGCCGCCTGGCGCATGATCGCCTTGAAGCCGGCCGTGGGCTGTGTGTCGGCCGGCGCGGTGCGTTGCGCCTCGCTCACGCCCAGTGCCTCAAAGGCGCGCAGGAAATAGGTGTTTTCATCGCTGGCGATCATGCCGGCGAAACGCGCCAGGCGCAGGCGCGCATCGAAGGTGTCGGCGGTGGCAATGGCCGCGCCGAGCAGGGTCAGGAAGCTGTCGATGAAGCGATGGTCCTGCACCAGGTAACGCACCATCACCGGGTCCGGCAGGCTGCCGTCGCACAGCTGGGTGACGAAACGGTGGCCGACGGCGGCCGACCAGGTGGGTTCGCTTTGTTTGCGCAGGTGTTCGGTGAAACGTGGGGCAGTCATGGAGCGGCCTCGCAGTGAGACCGGCAAAGAAGGCAGGCGCTAGATCCCATCCCTTCGCCGGCATGATCCGGATCAGGTTCGAAGGGTCACCGCGCTGCAGATGCCAGCGGTTTCTCAGCCCGTTGCCGGGGCTCCCCTTGGTGCGCACACTGTATACAGCGATGTGGGCAATGTGCAATGCGCAGGCACCGCATCGATGCCATCGCGGGTCAAGCCCGCTCCCACAGGAGCTGGCGCCGTCCTTGTGGGAGCGGGCTTGACCCGCGATAGGCATTCACACCGAAACCGCTTTCAACATCCCCCGCTCGACAATGAACCCGATCACCGCCTGCAAACCCTGCCCCGTCTTCAGGTTGCTGAACGTCCACGGCCGCTCGGGCCGCATGCGCCGGGTGTCCTTTTCCATGACCTCCAGCGACGCACCCACATAGGGCGCCAGGTCGATCTTGTTGATCACCAGAAAATCCGACTTGGTGATCCCCGGCCCGCCCTTGCGCGGGATCTTCTCGCCCTCGGCCACGTCGATCACGTAGATCGTCAGGTCGGCCAGCTCCGGGCTGAAGGTGGCACTCAGGTTGTCACCGCCACTCTCGACGAAGATCACTTCCAGGTTGCCGAACTTGCGCGCCAGATCCTCCACCGCCGCCAGGTTCATCGAGGCATCTTCACGGATCGCGGTATGCGGGCAGCCGCCGGTCTCCACGCCGACGATGCGCTCGGGCTCGAGCGCGCCGGCTTCGGTAAGGATGCGCTGGTCTTCCTTGGTGTAGATGTCGTTGGTGACCACGGCAATCTGGTAGTCATCGCGCATGGCCTTGCACAGCGCTTCGAGCAGCGCGGTCTTGCCGGAGCCGACCGGGCCGCCGACACCGACGCGCAGGGGTTGCTGGTAGCTTTGCATGGCAGTTTCCTCAGGATCGGAACAATCGGGTGTATTGGGTTTCATGGCGGGCAGAGGCAATCGCCAGCAACGGCAGGCCGCCGCCCAGGTGTTCATCAGGTACGTCCAGCGCCCACTCCAGTACCGCAGGCAGCTCCTCGCACAACTCGCGCAGTAGGGTCTGGGCCGCCTGCTGACCGAACGGCACCAGCTTGACCCCGGCCATCACCGCCCCTTCCAGCCAGGCAAAGCCATGCCCCAGGGCCAGCTCACGCAGCGGGATCTGCCAGTGCACGGCCAGCCAGGCCATGCCGCCCAGCTGGCTCAGCTCGACGCTGCTGCGCCAGGCCGGCGCCTGACACAGCTGCCAGCCATCGAGCAGGCGCGCCAGGGCCTTGCCGCGCTGGCGTTCCTCCAGGCGCAGCTCGGCGGTTTCGCGGTTGGCCAGCAAAAAGCTGCTCCAGTGGGCGAACGCATCGGCATCTTGCGCGCGGCACGCGCTGTACAGCCGTTGCAGCAGCGGCCAGTCGAGGTGGCCGAGGGTGTCGTGCAACTGCTCGCGCTGCCAGGCGCCAAAGCCGTCGGCCCCCGTCACCCAGCCCGCCTCCACCGCCCACTCCAACCCCTGGGAATAGGTGAAGCCCCCCACCGGCAGGTTGGCGCTGACCAGTTGCAGCAGGCGCAGCAACTGCAGGTTGGCGCTCATCAGCCGGCCAGCACCAGGGCGGCACCGGCCAGCAGGCCGCCGCCACAGGCCTTCTGCAGCCCGGGGTGACGGCGCAACAGGCGCCCGGCGCCATAGCCTGCCAGCAGCAACAGGCCGCTGACCGCGACAAAGCCTGCGCTGAACACCCAGAACGCGCCCGGGCTGGCTTCGACGCCGTGGGCCCAGCCGTGAAACAGCGCGAACACCGGCATGACCAGCGCCAGCAGCACCTGGCGGCTGGGCAGCAGCAGCGCCGCGGCGGCCACCAGCAGCGAGCCGATGATCATGCTCTCCATGCCGATCACGCCCCCGAACAGATGGCCCATCAGCGCGCCGCCGAACATCGCCGCCAGCGTGGCCAGCGGCAGCGCCAGGGTGCGCCCGGTCAGGGCGGCCAGCACCCCGGTGCCCAGCAGCATCAGCAGGTGGTCAAGCCCGGTGAGCGGGTGCAGCAACCCGTCCTGCAGGGGGTTGCTGTCGTGGCCGGGGTGGGCGAACGCAGGGACGGCGATCAGCAGCAAGGCAAACGCGAGGGTCTTTTTCATCGTGCAACTCCATGTCGAAATCAGTGGGCGTGGCCAGGCACGCGAACAAAGGGGTGATCGTTGTGGCTGTGGCTGTGCGGCGCGCTCTGGTAGGCGCCGGCCTCGGGCTCGAACGGCGCCTGCTCCACCGTCACCTCAAGGCCGAAGCCACGCACCATGTCGTCCAGCACATGGTCGTGCTGGTACCGCACGAAATCGCGCTCGATCTGCAACGGCACATGCCGATTGCCCAGGTGATAGGCGGCGCGGGCCAGCGCCAGCGGGTCGGCGCAGCGCACCGTCGAAACCTGCTCCGGCGCCGCCAGCACGCGAATCACCTCACGCCCCTGGGCGTCGGCCAGCAGCTCGCCGCCGCGAATCAGCTGGCCGCGTTCGAGCATCAGCCCGGCCTCGCGCCCGTCATCCAGGGTGATGCGCACGCGGCTCTTGATGCGCGTATCCAGGCTCAGGGTGGCAGTGGCGCCGATGTGTGCGGCCTGGTTCAGGCGTTGCGTCAACAGGATCATGCTCGCTCCTCAAAACAGAAAATAACGCTGCGCCATCGGCAGCACGCTGGCCGGCTCGCACACCAGCAGCTCGCCGTCGGCGCGTACCTCATAGGTTTGTGAATCCACTTCGATGGTGGGCATCAGCCCGTTGTGCAGCATGTCGGCCTTGCGCACCGTGCGACAGCCCCGGGCCACGCCGATCAGGCTGCGCAGACGCAGTTCATGGTGAACGCCACGCTCCACCGCGGCCTGGGACAGGAACGTCATGCGCGTGGCGTTGCGCGCCTGGCCCAGGGCGCCGAACATCGGCCGGTAGTGCACCGGCTGCGGCGTCGGGATCGAGCCGTTGATGTCGCCCATCGGCGCCATCACGATCATCCCGCCCTTGAGCACCAGTGCGGGCTTGACCCCGAAGAACGCCGGCGACCACAGCACCAGGTCGGCCAGCTTGCCGGCCTCCAGCGAACCGACTTCATGGGCGATGCCATGGGTCAGCGCCGGGTTGATGGTGTACTTGGCGATGTAGCGCTTGACCCGGAAGTTGTCGCTGCGCGCGGTGTCAGGCGCCAACGGGCCGCGGCGCAGTTTCATCTGGTGCGCCACCTGCCAGGTGCGCAGCACCACCTCGCCCACCCGGCCCATGGCCTGGGAGTCTGACGAGGTCATCGAGAACGCGCCGATGTCGTGCAGGATGTCTTCGGCGGCAATCGTCTCGCGGCGGATGCGCGACTCGGCGAAGGCCACGTCCTCGGGGATGCTGGTGTCCAGGTGGTGGCACACCATCAGCATGTCCAGGTGCTCGTCCACGGTGTTGACGGTGTACGGCAGGGTCGGGTTGGTGGAGGACGGCAGCACGTTGGCGTAGCCCGCCGCACGGATGATGTCCGGCGCATGCCCGCCGCCCGCGCCCTCGGTATGGAAGGTGTGGATGGTGCGGTCGCCGATGGCGGCCAGGGTGTCTTCGATGCAGCCGCTTTCGTTGAGGGTGTCGCTGTGCAGCGCCACCTGCACGTCCATCGCCTCGGCCACGCCCAGGCAACAGTCGATGGCCGCCGGGGTCGAGCCCCAGTCTTCGTGCAGCTTGAGCCCCACCGCCCCGGCCTCGATCTGCTCGCGCAGGGCCTGGGGTTGCGAGGCATTGCCCTTGCCCAGCAGGCCGATGTTGATCGGCAGTTCGTCGGCGGCCTGGAGCATGCGCGCCAGGTACCAGGTGCCCGAAGTACAGGTGGTGGCGTTGGTGCCGGTGGCCGGCCCGGTGCCGCCGCCGATGAAGGTGGTGATGCCCGACACCAGCGCCTCGTCGACCTGCTGCGGGCAGATGAAATGAATGTGCGAGTCGATGCCGCCGGCGGTGACGATCTTGCCCTCGGCGGCGATCACCTCGGTGCCCGGCCCCACCGCCAGGGTCACGCCGGGCTGCACGTCGGGGTTGCCGGCCTTGCCGATGCCGAAGATGCGCCCGTTCTTCACGCCGATATCGGCCTTGACGATGCCCCAGTGGTCGATGATCAGGGCGTTGGTCAGCACCAGGTCCATGGCCTCGGCGGCCAGCATCTGGCCCTGGCCCATGCCGTCGCGGATCACCTTGCCGCCGCCGAACTTGACCTCTTCACCGTAGACCGTGAAGTCCTGCTCGACCTCCACCCACAGCTCGGTGTCGGCCAGGCGCACGCGGTCGCCCACGGTGGGGCCGAACATGTCGGCATAGGCACGCCGGGAAATACGGCTCATGCCACGGCCTCCAGCTTGCCCATCACCCGGCCCTGGAAGCCATACACCTCGCGCTTGCCGGCATAGGCCACCAGGTTGACGGTGCGCGCCTGGCCCGGTTCGAAGCGCACGGCAGTGCCGGCGGCGATGTCCAGGCGAAAGCCGCGGGTGGCCTCGCGCTCGAACACCAGAAAGGCGTTGACCTCGTAGAAGTGATAGTGCGAGCCGACCTGGATCGGCCGGTCGCCATGGTTGGCCACGCTGACGCTGATCGTGGCGCGACCGGCGTTGAGTTCGATGTCGCCGTCGGCGACCTGGATTTCTCCGGGAATCATGGGCTGCTCCTGGGCAGGTCAGACGATAGGGTCGTGGACGGTGACCAGCTTGGTCCCGTCGGGAAAGGTCGCTTCCACCTGCACGTCGTGGATCATCTCGCTGACGCCTTCCATCACCTGGTCACGCCCCAGCACTTCGCGGCCCAGGCTCATCAGCTCGGCCACCGTGCGCCCGTCGCGGGCACCTTCCATCACGCTGGCACTGATCAGCGCCACCGCCTCGGGGTAGTTGAGCTTCAGCCCACGGGCCAGGCGGCGCTCGGCGAGCAACGCGGCGGTGAACAGCAGCAGTTTGTCTTTCTCTCTCGGGGTCAGCTCCATGGTGCGGTCTCTCAAGTGGCCCAGATGCGCGGCGGGCATGGCGGCAAGCCGACGACGGTCGGTCGCAGGGCGCGCCACAGCCGCTGCAGGGTGGATTGCAGGCGTTGGTTGTCGTGGTCGAGCAGGCGCACCACCAGCAGCTGGCCAAGCAGCGTGGCGCCGGCGGGCACCGGCAGCGGGTGGATCAGTTCGCGCACCTGTTCAAGCAGTTGCTCGTTGGCCGGGGCGGCGCAGAAGGTGGCCAGCAGCGGGTGGCCGCCCAGCTTGTGCAGGTGCCCACCCTGCAGGCGCAGGCGCTCGTGCAGGCCGGGATCGTCGGGCATGTCCACCTGCAGCCGGCTGTCCACGGCGCCATGGCTGAAGGCCTCGCCCATTACCGGGCGGCCCAGGCACAGGGTTTCCCAGGCCAGCAGGCGCGCGCCGGGGGCCAGGCTGAAATGGCTGTGCAGCGATACCCGCGCGCCGGGGAAGCAGATGCTGTCCTGGGGCAGCCACTCCAGGGTGCTGCCCTCGGCCAGGTGAAAGCGCTGGCGCAGCACCGAGGTGGGCCCGGCGCTGCGGTAGAACTTGGTGGCACCGGGCATGGTCAGCAGCGCATGGCTGCCCGGCTCCAGGTGCAGGTTCAGGGCCAGGCGATCCCCCCCCACCACCCCGCCCGGGGGGTGCAGCACATACACATGGCAGGGGTCGCCTTCGGGGTAGAACGGGCGCTGCACCAGAAGTGGGCCGAAATGCTGGCGTGCACCAATTCGGGTCCGCCCCTGACCTGCGACGAAGCGCAGGTTCAGTTCGGCGTTCCAGCCGGCCGGATCAACCGGCGCGGGGATAAATCGTTGAGCTTGCGTCATGCACGGCGGCCCTGGGCAATGGAGTGGCGACACGGCAAGGCCGGTGTCTGACCAATCGATCAGCTATCGATGCCAGGGGCAATGCAGGTTGCGAGCCAATGTTGTGCATTGGCGTGGCCACGGCGTAGGAAACGCCCTGCGATGGTTACTGCTGGCCAAACAGGTCATGGGCGTCGAGCAGCCGGTAGGCGATCTCGGGACGTTTTTCGAGGGCGCGGCGGATGGCCGCCGGTATGCTCTGGCGGGTCTTGCGGCACAACCCTGGCGGGCCTTCGACCTCGATACGGATACCGCGCATGGTGCGCACTTCATTGGGGCCGGGGGCGATGTGCACCTGGATGCCAAGCTGATCGAACAGGCGGCGCTGCAGGTGTTCGAGGTCGGGCAGGCTCTGCAGGTTTTCCAGGCGTTGGAGCAGGCGGTTTTCTTCCTGGCGGGTCAGGCGCAGAATGCGCAGGTCGGCGCCCGGCGTTTCGAGCAGGCGTTCGCGCTCGCAGATGCAGGCACCGGGTGGGCAGGGTTGGCGCAGCGGTATGATGGGCTCCATGAGGCCCAAGCATAGTCACCGGCCCCTGCGCCGGCAACGCCGGCTCCTGCCCGGTTTGCGTCGCCTGCAGGCGCCGGCGTTGCCGGCGAAGGCGTCACTGGAGATCCTTGCATGAAACAACCCGAACTCGACCTGTTCGGCCCACCCGCCCTCGGCGCCCCCGAATGGATCGGCAAGCAGACGCTGCTGCTGCCAGGCTTTGCCCTGGACCTCGTCGAGCCCCTGCTGCCGGCCCTGCGCACGGTGCTGCGCGCCGCACCGTTTCGCAATCAGCTCACCCCCGGCGGGCGCACCATCGAAGTGGCGGTCACCAATTGCGGGCCGCTGGGCTGGGTCAGCGACCGCCTGGGCTACCGCTACAGCCCCTTCGACCCGCTCACCGGCAAGCCCTGGCCTGCCCTGCCCACGCTGCTCGCCGAGCTGGCCGCTGCCGCCGCAGAGGCAGCCGGCTTCGCCCATTTCAGGCCCGACGCCTGCCTGATCAACCACTACCAGCCCGGCAACCGCCTGACCCTGCACCAGGACCGCAACGAACGCGACTTCAGCCAGCCCATCGTGTCGATCTCGCTGGGCCTGCCGGCGGTGTTCCTGTTCGGCGGGCACACCCGCAGCGAGCCCACCCGCAAGGTCGGCCTGCAGCACGGCGACGTGATGGTCTGGGGCGGCGAGGATCGCCTGCGCTTTCACGGGGTCAACCCGCTCAAGGACGGCGAGCACCCACTGCTGGGCGCCCGCCGCATCAACCTGACCCTGCGCAAGGCCGGTCAACCCGATTGAACTCCCGCCGGTCTGCGCCCCTCCCACTTCATAGGGTTTGTATGAACGATGGAGCACGGCAATGGCCAAGCCACTGCAGGAATACCAGCGCAAGCGCAACTTCGACGCCACCCCGGAGCCGGCCGGCAAGGCCCGCCGCGGTGCGCGCGCGCAGGCATTGCAGTTCTGCATCCAGAAGCACGACGCCAGCCACCTGCATTACGACTTTCGCCTGGAGCTGAACGGCACCCTCAAGAGCTGGGCCATCCCCAAGGGCCCGTCACTGGACCCGAAGGTCAAGCGCCTGGCCGTCCACGTCGAAGACCACCCGCTGGACTACGCCAGCTTCGAGGGCAGCATCCCCGCAGGCCATTACGGTGCGGGCGAAGTGATCGTGTGGGACCGCGGCGTGTGGCTGCCCGAGGGCGACCCGGCCAAGGCCTATGCCAGCGGCAAGCTGCGCTTTCGCCTGCAGGGCGAAAAGCTGAACGGCACCTGGCATCTGTTTCGCACCCGCCTTGGCGGCAAGAAGGAACAGTGGATGCTGGTCAAGTCCGACGACGAGGCTGCCCGCGCCGAGGCCGACTACGACGTGCTGCAGGCCCAGCCCGACAGCGTGCTCAGCGAGCGCAGCCTGATCCCGCGCACCAAGGGCAAGGGCAAAGACAAGGACAAGGACAAGCCCAAGGCCGCACCCCCGCCTCGCCGCCCAGCCAGGGCCGGCACACTGAGTGCGGCCAGGAAGGCCACCCTGCCCGCCGCCCTCACGCCGCAACTGGCCACCCTGGTGGAAACCCCGCCACAAGGCGACTGGCGCTACGAGGTCAAGTTCGACGGCTACCGCATCCTGGCGCGCATCGACGGCGACGACGTGCGCCTGTTCACCCGCAACGGCCACGACTGGACCACGCGCATGCCGCTGCAGGCCAAGGCCCTGGCCAGCCTGGGGCTGAGCTCGGCCTGGCTGGATGGCGAAGTGGTGGTGGCCAACGCCGAGGGTATCGCCGACTTCCAGGCCCTGCAGAACGCCTTCGACAGCGACACCGATGCCAACATCGTCTACTACCTGTTCGACCTGCCCTACCTCAATGGCATGGACCTGCGCCAATGCCCGTTGCAGGAGCGGCGCGCCGCCCTGGCGGCCGTGCTTGAACCGGCCGACGAACAACGCCTGCGTTTGAGTGCCGACTTCGACGAAGCCCCCGAGTCCCTGCTGGCCAGCGCCTGCCAGATGCAGATGGAGGGCCTGATCGGCAAACGTGCCGACAGCCTCTATGTATCGCGGCGCAGTCACGACTGGATCAAGCTCAAGTGCAAGCAGCGCCAGGAATTCGTGATCGTCGGCTTCACCGAACCCAAGGGCAGCCGCGCCGCGTTCGGTGCCCTGCTGCTGGGAGTGCACGACGCCGACAGCGGCCAGCTGCGCTACGCCGGCAAGGTCGGCACCGGCTTCAATACCGCCACCCTGCAGAGCCTGCTTCAGCGCCTCACCCCGCTCGAGGTGAAAAAGCCCGCGGTCGCCAACCCACCCACCGGCGCCGAAGCCCGCGGCGTGCACTGGCTCAGGCCACAGCTGCTGGCCGAGGTGGCCTACGCCCAGATGACCCGCGAAGGGGTGGTACGCCATTCGGTGTTCCATGGCCTGCGCGAAGACAAGCCGGCCCGCGCCATCGGCCTGGAGAAACCCGTGAAAGCGCCTACCCGCAAAGCCTCCGACAACACCCTGCGCATCACCCACCCCGACCGGGTGATCGATGCCAGCAGCGGCACCGACAAACGCCAGGTGGCCGAGTACTACGCCCAGGTCGCCGAATGGATCCTGCCGCACCTCAAGCGTCGCCCCGTGGCGCTGGTGCGCGCACCGGAGGGCCTGAGCGGCGAGCTGTTCTTCCAGAAGAACGCCGCCCAGCTGAACATCCCGGGCCTGGAGAGTCACGACAAGGCCGAGGCCGGCCAGGCAGTGATGATCATCGACCGCGCCGACACCCTGCTGGGCGCGGTACAGATGAACACCCTGGAACTGCACACCTGGAACGCCACCGCCAGGGACTTCGACAAACCCGACCGTTTCGTGCTCGACCTCGACCCCGACCCGGCATTGCCCTGGAAGGCGATGGTCGAAGCGACCCAGCTGACCCTGGCACTGCTCGACGAACTGGGCCTGCAGGCGTTTCTGAAAACCAGTGGCGGCAAGGGCATGCATGTGGTGGTGCCGCTGACCCGGCGTGCCGGCTGGGACGAGGTCAAGGCGTTCAGCCATGCCATCGTCACCCACATGGCCGGGTTGTTCCCCGACCGGCTGTCCGCCGTTTCGGGGCCGAAGAACCGCGTGGGGCGCATCTTCATCGACTACCTGCGCAACGCCCGTGGCGCCACCACCGTGTGCGCCTATTCGCTGCGCGCCCGCGAAGGGCTGCCGGTGTCGGTACCGATACGCCGCGAAGAGCTCACCGAACTCAAGGGCGCCAACCAGTGGAACCTGCACAACCTGGGCGAGCGCCTGGCCAATGGCGACGACCCCTGGGCCGACTACGACAAGACCCGCCAGTCGCTCACCGTGGCGCTGCGCAAGCGCATGGGCGTGGCATGAAGGGCCTGGACTGGATCGACCTGCTGCAGTGGCCGGCCATGCTGCTCACCCTGGTGGCAGCCTGGTGGATCGGCTCGCGTCAGCCGCGTCGGCGGCGCATCGGCTTCTGCTGCTTCATGGCCAGCAACCTGCTGTGGGTGGTGTGGGGCTGGCAGACCGAGGCCTGGGCATTGATCGTGCTGCAGTTCTGCCTGTGCGCCATGAACCTGCGCGGCCTGAAAAAGAATACCTCGACCCACGCTGCGTGCCCCAAGGAGTCCGCCTCATGAGCATTGTTCAAACCTTCGACCTGGGCCGCCTGGACACCCTGCTGCGCCAGTTCGCCGAGCGCCCGCAACCGCTGAACCTGGACAGCCAGCTGCTCGAACTGATGCAGGCCCTGCAGGCAGCCGGCCTGGAACGCCTGCCGTTGCCCGGCCAGGGCCAGACGCTGCAGCGCTGGCAGACCCTGGCGCGGGTGGCCGGCGCCGACCTGGCCCTGGCCAAGCTGTATGAAGGGCATACCGATGCCCTGGCGATACTCGCCGAATGCGCCGGGGCGCACCTGGCCGGCAACGGGATCTGGGGCGTGTGGGCGGCCGAGCCGCCCAGTGCACGGGTGCGCATCGTGGCTCGCGACAACCAGCGGGTGTACCTGCAGGGGCGCAAGGCCTGGTGCTCCGGCGCGCTGCAGATCGACCACGGCCTGCTCACCGCCTGGGACGAAGACGAACAGCCGCAACTGGTGGCGCTGGACCTTGCCGAGACGGGTCTGCACCGGGTGGCAGACGGCTGGCAGGCGGTGGGCATGGGCATTACCGCCAGCGTCGAGCTGGAACTGGAACACACCCCGGCGCACCTGGTGGGTGGCCCTGGCCAGTACCTCAGTCGCCCCGGCTTCTGGCACGGCGGCGCCGGCATCGCCGCCTGCTGGTACGGCGCCGCCGAGGCCCTGGCCGACTACCTGCGCGAACACTGCCGCCAGCCACGCCCCGACCCCCACGCCGACGCCCACCTGGGCGCGGTGGACGCTGCCCTGTGCGGCGCCGCTGCAGCCCTGCGCGAGTGCGCCGCACAGATCGACGCACAGCCCCAGGCCGATGCCCAGTTCGCCGTACGCCGGGTGCGTGCCCAGGTCGAATACGCCGCCACCCTGGTGCTGACCCACGTGGGCCGCGCCCTGGGTGCCACCCCGTTCTGCCGCAACAGCCACTTCGCCCGGCTCAGCGCCGACCTGCCGGTGTTCCTGCGCCAGAGCCACGCCGAGCGCGACCTGGCCGAACTGGGCCGGCAACTGGCCGGGCGTGAAGCCGGCGGGTGGCAGCTATGAGCGTCGACAACCCGATCAAGGCAGCCGGCAGCGGCACGCCATTGTCGCTGTGGCAGGCGTCCAGCGCCCTGGCCCAGGTCGCCACGGTGCAGGCCGATGAGCTGCTGCCCCCCGGTGCGCGCCTGGTGGTGGTGGCGCCCCACCCGGATGACGAGGTGCTCGGTTGCGGTGGCCTGCTGTCGACCTTCTGCGGCCGTGAGCAGGCGTGGCTGCTGGTGTCGGTGACCGATGGCGAAGGCAGCCACCCCGGCTCGCTCGCCTGGCCAGGCGAGCGCCTGCGCGTGCAGCGCCCCCTGGAAAGCCGCGCAGCCCTGGCCGCGCTGGGGCTGGACGTCGACCGGGTGGCCTGGCAGCGCCTGCACCTGGCCGACAGTGGCGTGGCCGCGCACGAAGCGCAGCTGGCCCATGCGCTGGTGCGCTGCCTGCGCCCCGACGACCGGGTGCTGAGCACCTGGCGCCTGGACGGCCACTGCGACCACGAGGCCGTGGGCCGTGCCAGCGCACAGGCGGCGCAGACCGTGGGCGCGCAGCTGATCGAGGTGCCGATCTGGGCCTGGCACTGGGCCCGGCCGGACGACCCGCGCCTGCCGTGGCGCCGTGCGCGCAAGCTGGCGCTCAGCCCGCAGCAACTTGCGCGCAAGCGCGCCGCCATCGCCGCGCATGCCAGCCAGCTCCATGCCGATGGCGAGCAGCCACCGGTGTTGAGCCAGACCACCCTGCAACGCCTTCTGCAACCTTTCGAACTGCTGTTTCTATGACGGGTGTTTCCATGAGCGTATCGCCGCAGTATTTCGAACAGCTGTTCGAGCACGATGAAGACCCCTGGGCCTTTCGGACCCGCTGGTACGAGAAGCGCAAGCGCGACCTGACCCTGGCCTGCCTGCCGCGCCAGTACTACACGCGCATCTTCGAGCCCGCCTGCGCCAACGGCGAGCTCAGTGCAGCGCTGGCCGAGCGCACCGAGGCCCTGCTGTGCCAGGACCTCAATGCCACTGCCGTGGAGCTTGCGCGCCGGCGCCTGGCAGCCTGCCCCCAGGCCAGTGTGAGCCAGGGCCACCTGCCCGGCGACTGGCCGGGGGGCGAGTTCGACCTGATCGTGCTCAGCGAGATCGGCTACTACCTCGACCCCGCGCAGTGGCTGCAGGTGATCGAACAGGCCGTGGCCAGCCTGAGCCCTGGCGGTGCGCTGCTGGCCTGCCACTGGCTGCACCCCATCGACGGCTGCCCGCAGGATGGCCGCCAGGTACACGCCCTGCTCGATCAGCGCCTGCCGCTGTACCGCGCCGTGCGCCACGAAGAAGCCGACTTCCTGCTCGAATACTGGTGTTGCCAGCCGTGTGCCATTGACCTGCAGGAGCCTTGCCTATGATCGGCGTGATCGTCCCCGCGCATAACGAAGAACAGTACCTGCCGGCCTGCCTGCGCGCCCTCGGGCAGGCGGCGGCGCAGGCCGAGGCCCTTGGCGAGCGCGTAGAGATCGTGGTGGTGCTCGACCAGTGCAGCGATGCCAGCCAAGCCATTGCCCTGGCGCACGGCGTGCACACCCTGCAGGTCACTGCGCGCAACGTGGGCTACGCCCGGCGTGCCGGCGCCAGCTGGATGCTCGAGCGCGGCGCGCGCTGGCTGGCCTGCACCGACGCCGACAGCTGCGTGCCGGCCGACTGGCTGGTGTGCCAGCTGGACTGCGCCGCCGACGCCGTGTGCGGCACGGTGCACGTGGAGCAATGGCAGGCGCACCAGGATGCGGCGTTGCAGGCGCGTTACCTGGCCCACTACCAGGCCCGCGAGGACCACCGGCACATCCATGGCGCCAACCTGGGCATCTGCGCCAGGGCCTACCAGCGGGTCGGCGGGTTCCGGCCCGTGCCGCTGGACGAAGACGTGCAACTGATCAGCGACCTTGAGCTGAGCGGCGCGCGCATCGTGTGGACGGCACGCAACAGCGTGTCCACCAGCAGCCGTGGCGACTGCCGGGCGCGGGGCGGCTTCGGCGACTTCCTCACCACGCTGGCGGCTACCCCGTGAGCCGTGGCGCGGCGCAGGTGCATATCGGCATCTCGGGCTGGCGCTATGTGCCGTGGCGGGGCGACTTCTACCCCGAGGGCCTGCGCCAGAAGGACGAGCTGCACTTCGCCTCGCGGGCGGTCAACAGCATCGAGATCAACGGCACCTTCTATGCGCTGCAACGTCCCGAGCGTTTCGCCGGCTGGGCGGCCGAAACGCCGCCAGGCTTCGTGTTCAGCGTCAAGGCGCCGCGCTTCATCACCCACGTGAAGCGCCTGCGCGAGATCGACGAACCGCTGGCCAACTTCTATGCCTCCGGCCCCCTGTCGCTGGGCAGCAAGCTGGGGCCGACGTTGTGGCAGTTCCCGCCGAACATGCGTTTTGACGAGGGGTTGTTCGATGCGTTTCTGGCGCGCCTGCCGCACACCGGCAAGCAGGCCAAGGCCCTGGCCGCGCAGTGTGCCGAGCGGATGCAGCGTGCGGGTTACCTGGAGGGCGCCGACCGGCAGGTGGTGCGCCATGCAGTGGAGGTGCGTCACGAGAGCTTTCTGGACCCGGCGTTCGTGGCGTTGCTGCGCAAGTACCGGGTAGCGCTGGTGGTGGCCGACACGGCGAAGAAGTGGCCGCATGTGGAGGACTTGACCAGCGACTTCGTGTACATGCGCCTGCATGGGGATGTGGCGCTGTACAGCAGCGGGTATTCGCAGGCGGCCTTGCGCGGCTGGCAAAAGCGTATCCAGGCGTGGAAACGCGGGGCGCAGCCTGGGGATGCGCGGTTGATCGATGCGGCGAGTGCGGCGCCGAAGGCGGCGCATCGCGATGTGTACTGCTACTTCGACAACGACATCAAGGTGCGCGCGCCCTATGACGCCAGACGGTTGCTGGAGCTGCTGAAGCTGGACAAGGGCCTGGAAGCGACACCGGGTGCTGCGCTGTAGGAGCCAGCCAGGCTGGCGAACCGGACACCGCGAAACACCGGCCAACGCAGCGCGCCCTTCGCCGGCAACGCCGGCGCCTACATGCCGTTCACAAACCCCTTGAGAAAGTCGATCCAGGCCCGCACCTTGCGCGGCACGTGGTTGCTGGCCGGGTACAGCGCGTACACGCTCTGCTCGGCAAAGCGATACCCCGGCAATGCATCCAGCAGACGCCCGGTACGCAGGTCGTCCTCGATCAACCAGGCCGGCAGCAGCGCCACGCCCAGCCCCTGCAAGGCGAACGAACGCAGGATCGAGGCATTGTCCGCCACCATCACCGCCCGGCCCGATGGCTCGTACACCGCCGCCTCCCCCCTCTGATCGAGCAACGCCCAACCGGCCTGGCGCTCGAAACGCCCATGCACCAGCCTGGGCAAGGCGTTCACCTGGGCAAGCGTCGCCCCTGGCACGCCCACGCCCGGCGCCATCACCAGGTGCACTGCATAGGTCTCCAGGCACACCCCGCGGTAGCCTGAATCCTGCGCCTGACCCAACCGGATGGCCACGTCGAAGCGCTCCTGAACCAGGTCCGCATGGCTGGTGTGGGTTTCCAGCCGCACGTTGAGCAACGGGTGCTCGCGCATGAACAGCTGCAAGGCCGGCGCCACCACGCGCAAACCGTACTCCACCGTGGAGGTGACCCGCAGGCTGCCCTGCAACCCGCCATGCTCGGCACGCGCCTGCTCGATGGCCAACCGCGCCTGCTCCAGCACCAGCAGGCACTGACGGTAGAAGCCCTCGCCGGCATCGGTCAACGCCACCCGGCGCGTGGTGCGGATCAGCAGGGTCACGCCCAGCTGCGCCTCCAGCTGCTTGATACCGAAGCTGACCGCGGCGCGGGTCTGGCACAGGCGTGTGGCCGCCGCCGTGAACGACCCCGCCTCCACCACGGCGCAAAACAGCTCGAAACGGTCCAGGCTGACCATGCAAAGGCCCCTTGATTGTCAAAATAATTCGACCAATCTGACAGTATTGCGGGGCTTATTCAATCATCAGCACCGCCCTACACTGCGCCCATCGTTCTCCAGCGGCGCCCCGTCATGCCTTTTCGCAGCAAAGTCAGCCTGATCTTCCTGATGGGTTTTGCCCTCGACCTGCTCAACCTGTTCGTGCTCAACAGTGCCTACCCCGCCCTGCAGCGCCAGCTCGGCGCCTCGGTCACGCAGCTGGGCTGGGTCGGCAACGCCTACATGCTCGGCCTGACCCTGATCATCCCGCTGGGTAACGGGCTGGCGCAGCGCATCGGCGAGCGCGCCACCCTGCTGCTGTCACTGGCCCTGTTCGGCCTGGGCTGTGCCCTGGCAGGCTCGGCCCGGAGCATCGAGGCACTGATCGGCTGGCGCCTGCTGCAGGGCCTGGGTGGCGGCCTGCTGATCCCGGTGGGCCAGGCGCTGGCCTACCGCGCCTGCCCCGCCAGCGAGCGCGCCGGCCTCACCTCGCGGGTGATGATGGTGGCCCTGCTGGTGCCGGCGCTGTCGCCGGCGCTGGGCGGGCTGATGGCCGACCAGGGCGACTGGCGCTGGGTGTTCTTCGCCCTGCTTGCGCCCACCCTGGCGTGCGCCGCGCTGGTGCTGGCCTGGCTGCCCGGCGGTCGGCCCCAGCCCAGCGTACGGCCGGCCCTGGACCTGCGCCTGTTGCGCCAGCCACTGCTGCACACCGCCATGCTCATCTACCTGTGCGTACCGGGCGTGTTCATGGGGATCAACCTGGTGGCGGCGCTGTACCTGCAAGGCACGCTTGGCCTGAGCGCCACTGCCACCGGCGGGCTGATGCTGCCGTGGGCCGCCGGTGCGCTGGCGGCGATCGCCCTGAGCCGGTGGCGCTTCAACGCACTGGGCCCACGCCCGCTGCTGCTGGCCGGCATGGGCATTCAAAGCCTGGCGGTGCTGGCGTTGGCCAGCCCCTGGCTGGTCGCCCACCCCGGTTGGCTGGTGCTGCTGTATGCGTTGCTGGGCCTGGGCAGCAGCCTGTGCAGCAGCACCGCGCAGACAGCGGCGTTCGTGGCGATCCCCGAGGCCGCCATGGGCGCGGCCAGTGCGTTGTGGAGCCTGAACCGGCAGTTGAGTTTCTTTTTCGGGGTGGCGTTGCTCGGCGCAGTGCTCGACTGGCGATTGCCGGGGCCTACAGCCTACGCGCAAGTGCTGGCGCTGGGCGCCGCGCTGACCTTGCTGCCCTTGCCCTGGGTGCTGCGCCTGCCGGGCGCCGGGGCCGTGTTTGTTCAACCTGTGGAGTGAGTGCAATGCCAGAGCGTAATGCAGGGTTTGAGGAGGTGCTGGAGGCGCATGTGCAGATCCGCCAGTGGCTGGCCGGCGAGGCACGGCCGCCGTTGCTGGAGCGCTTTGCCGAGGGGTTCTCGATGTTCACGCTCAAGGGCACGGTGCTCGACAAGGCGCAGCTGGAGAGTTTTTTTGCCCAGGCCTATGGCTCGCGGCCTGGCCTGCGCATCGAGATCGATGAGATGCACGACGTGGCGCCGGGGGTGGTGACCTATCGCGAGCATCAGCAGGATGACAGCGGCCAGACCACGCTGCGCTGGTCGACGGTGGTGTTCGATGGGCAGGGCAAGTGGCTGCATTTGCAGGAGACCGCGGTAACGCCGCAGCCTGTGTAGGAGCCAGCCTTGCTGGCGAAGCGAACACCGCAAAAGCCCGACAGACCGCGGTGTGGCCTTCGCCGGCAACGCCGGCTCCTACCGCGAAGGCGCTGCCTTCTTGGCCGGCGCCTTCTTGCCCCCACCCAGGCTGCGCTTGAGCAGCTCGGTGAGGTCGATGATGTCCGCACCCTTGCCCGCTGCCTGGTCTTCGGGTGCCTCCACGGTGGCGATCTTGCCCTGGCTGGCCTTCTCCTCCACCAGCGCCATGATGGTGTCCTTGAAGTCGTTGTGGTACTCCTGCGGCGTCCAGTGCCCGGCCATGTCCTCCACCAGACGCTTGGCCATCTGCAGCTCCTTCTTGTCCACCGTGGCCGCGCTCACGCTCTTGTCCAGCTCCAGCCCTTCGAGCCCGCGGACCTCATCGGGCCAGCGCAGGGTGATCATCACCAGGGCGTCCTCCAGCGGGCGCAGCAGCGCCAGGTGCTGCTGGGTATGCAGCACCACCTTGGCCAGCGCCACCTTGCCGGTGCTCTCCAGGGTCTGGCGCAGCAGCGCATAGACCTTGCCACCGCGCTTGTCCGGCGCCAGGTAGTACGGCGTGTCGAAGTGCTGCAGCGGGATCTCGTCACTGCCCACGAACGAGAAGATATCGATGGTCTGGGTGGCCTCGGGCCGCGCCTTGCGGATCTCGTCCTCGCTGATCACCACATAGCGGCCCTTCTCGAACGCCACGCCCTTGACGATATGCTCCTTGTCGATCTCCTTGCCGGTGACCTTGTTCACCCGCTTGTAGCCCACCGGGTCCATGCTGCGCTTGTCGAGCCAGTCGAAATCGACCCGGTCGCTGCTGACCGCCGTGGTCAGCGACACCGGGATATGCACCAGCCCGAAACTGATCGCGCCCTTCCAGATCGCCCTGCTGGCCATGCTCGTCTCCTCGCCTAAGGCAATGGGTTGCCACCGGTCACGCCAAACACTTCACCGGTGATGTAACTGGATTCCTGCGACGCCAGCAGCACGTACAGCGGCGCACACTCGGCCGGCTGGCCGGGGCGCTTCATCGGCGTGTGCCCGCCGAAGTCGGGGATCTTCTCCGGCGGCTGCCCGCCGCTGGGCTGCAGCACCGTCCAGATCGGCCCCGGTGCCACCGCGTTGACACGGATGCCGCGCTCGATCACCTGCTTGGCCAGGGCCTTGGTAAAGGCCACGATCGCCGCCTTGGTGGTGGCGTAGTCGAGCAGGGTCGCCGACGGCTGGTACGACTGGATCGATGCGGTGTTGATGATGGTGGCCCCGGCCGGCATCAGCGGCACGGCCGCCTGGCACAGCCAGAACAGCGCGTACACGTTGGTCTTCATGGTGGCGTCGAACTGTTCGCTGCTGACCTGGCCCACCTGCTTGCGCGCCACCTGCTTGCCTGCCACGTTGACCAGGATGTCCAGCCCGCCCAACTGGTCGTGGGCCTGGCTGACCAGTTCGCGGCAAAAGGCCTCGTCCTTGAGGTCGCCCGGCAAGGCGATGGCACGCCGGCCCTCGGCCTCGATCAACTGGATGACTTCCTTGGCATCGCTGTGCTCGATGGGCAGGTAGTTGAGCACGATGTCCGCACCCTCGCGGGCAAAGGCGATGGCCACCGCACGGCCGATCCCGGAGTCGGCGCCCGTGATCAGCGCCTTGCGCCCCTGGAGCCGGCCAAAGCCCTGGTAGCTGTGCTCACCGTGGTCCGGCTTGGGTTGCATGCCGCTGTCCAGCCCAGGCGCCGATTGGCCCTGGGCCGGAAACGGCGGTTGCGGGTACTGGGTCAGCGGGTTGCGCATGCTGTACTGGTTGCTGGGTTTTGGCGTCGACATCGGGATCCTCCGGTACGGTTCAGTGCCTCAGTGCGTGGGGGCCTGCCTGGCGCAGCCGCAGCCACTGGCAGAACAGGGTTTGCCGGCCGGGTGATGATCGGCGCAGGCCTGACAGCAATAAGACTTGCCTTCGCGTTGCACGGGGTTGTCGCCGACCTTGCAGTTGCAGTCCGGGCAGGCACAGGTCTGTTGGTCCATGGTCTTGACTCCTGAAGGTGATGGTCGTCATCGGTGGCGCCGTTTGGCGCCCCTGCAAGAAGTGACCGGCCCGCGCGCGCAATGGTTCAAGGCAGTTGGTCCGCTTGCGGCAAAGCCGATGAAACCCTGGCCGCTTTGTGACCTCCACAGAACACGAGGGGCCCTTTCGCCCCGGTACCGGAGACCGCCATGACAAGCCACCTGGTCAAGCTGTTCACCCAACCCAACTCGGCGTGGGCCGACATTCGCCACGACGAGGAAGTCCACCCGCGTCACTACCTGTCACACCTGCTGTTGCTGGCACTGATCCCCACCGTATGCCTGTTCATCGGGATCACCTCGGTGGGCTGGAGCCTGGCCGAAAACGAGAACGTGCGCCTGAGTGCCAGCAGCGCGTTGCAGCTGTGCATCCTGCTGTTTCTGGCGATCATGGCGGGCACGGTGCTGATGGGGGCATTCATCCGCTGGATGTCGCGTACCTTCGATGCACGCCCCACCCTCAACCAGTGCATCGGCTTTGCTGCCTACACCGCCACACCGTATTTCATAGCCGGGCTGGCCGGGCTGTACCCGAGCCGTTGGCTGGCGGTCACGATACTGGGCGCGGCCACGGTGTACGCGACCTTTCTGCTGTTCACCGGTCTGCCGACCTTCATGCGCATCCGCAAGGAAGACGGCCTGCTGTACTCGGCCAGCGTGTGGGGGGTGGGGTTGCTGGTGCAGGTGACCATCCTGGTGTCGATGATCCTGTTCTGGTTCAACACCCTGCAACCGGAATACCTGCGCCCGGCCGGCCTGGGCTAGCCGGGCGCATGGGGGTCAGGCGCGGTACAGCCTGCGCGGCTGCAGGCCCATGGTGCGGCGCTCTTCGCGGATCTGACCCACCAGGTCCGCGATGGCCCGCACGTCGGGCAAGGCGCTCAGCTGGATACCCGTGACCGTAAGCTCGGCATACTCGGCATCGGCCGGCAGGTGGATGGTCAGCGCCAATCCGTCGCTGCACGCCACTTCACAGCGCCATGGCAGAAAGGCGCCTTCTATCAGGCGACGCAGTTCCAGATCACACACTCCGTTCATTGGCATGATGCAACCCTCGATGTCTCAGGTGTAACCACTAGTAAGGGCCCCCCGGGCCCGACATTCAAATCGAAAACTCCAATACAGCCCCCGGCATCTGATTGACCGGGGCAATGAAACCGCACCGGCATGTTCAGCCGTTGCGCGTCACCGTCAGCCCCACTGCTGCAATGCGCTCGACCTGCTCGTAGCCAGGTTCGAGCAGTTGCTCGCCAAACACGTCAGGGTCCAGCTCCTGGTAGTGCCACGACCATTGCGGGGCGGTGAGCTGGGCACGGATGGCGGCAAGGAACGGGTCGTGCCCGTCGACCATCGCCACCCCGGTGTACAGCAGCAGCGTGCCGCCCTGGCTCAGGCGCCCGATTGCCTCGTTGACGATGCGCAGCGACAGGTCGGCGCCCAGGCTGCCGCCACCGTGACGATAGGCGCGGCGGCCGGCATCGAGCATGTACGGCGGGTTGGCGACGATCAGGTCGAAGTTGCCGGTAATGCCCTGCAGTACATCGCTGTGCGCCACCGACACATTGGCCAGCCCGGCCAGGGCCACGTTGATCGCGCTCAGGCGCAGGGCGTCGGGGTTGATGTCCAGCGCGGTGACCTGGGCGTGCCGGCGTGCACGGCCGATCAGTATCGCCCCTACCCCGGCCCCGCAGCCGATATCCACCGCGTGGTTGATTTCGCTGAAGCGGCCCTGCAGGTGGCTGGCGATGAAGTGTGCGAAGCGATAGCTGTCGGGCCCGAAGAACACCGCATCGGCCTGCGTGGTGGGAAAGCCCGAATGCACGAACAGCAGGTCCTCCAGGCTCGACCAGCGCACCCGGCTGCGCCAGCAGTCGCCGTCTTCGTCGAGAATCTGTGCCACGCGCATCTGCGCCAGTTCGTCGGCCGACAGCAGCGAAGCGGTGAACGGACGGTTCCAGCCAAAAATGTCGCGCAGGGTGCGCGCCCGCGCCGCGCTCTGGCGCTCGTTGTTGCGCTGCTGGGTCAGCGGGGTGACGCAGGTGAAGCGGTAGCCGTCGGCCTGCAGACGCCGGCCCAGTTGCAGCAGGGCCTTGTCCGCTTCAGGCTGGCAGGTGTTCAGCAGCATGGTGCACTCCTTCAGTTTAGGCCGGTGAGCTGGCGGTACATCCGCGTGGCCTGCAGGCCGCGCGGCAGTGCATGGCGGTTGCCGGCCATGGCGTCGATCAGGCGTTCGATACGGCACTGTGCGGGCAGCGCCTGCAGCTCGATGTCGAGCGCGGTGTCGTCCGAAGGCATCGAGGGTTGCAGGGCGCTGCCCTGGGTACGTTCGGGGTTGCCGGCCGGCTGCCAGTCGCCAGCGATCCAGTCATGCAGCAGCTGCTTCTCATACACGCTGAACACCCCGAACATCGCCGCGCCCGGCCCCTCGATCACCTGCCAGAAGCGGCTGAGCTGTGGGTCCTGCCCGCGCTTGATCCAACCCTTCTGTTCCAGCACGCCAAGAAAGCCCGGCATGCTGCCCGGCTCGGCCAGCCATTGATTGACGGTGCGCCCCTGGAAGCGGCAGTAGTCCGAATGCATGTGCTGGCCGAAGGCGCGCTTGCGTTCGAGCAGCGCCACCACCTCGGCCTCCAGGTCAAAGCCTGCGATGATCGCCGCCGAGCCCTGGCCCAGGTCGTTGAGCCGGTAGCCGGCGACCACGCGCTGGTAGAAACGCCCGTCGTCCTGCTCCGGGCGCAACTGCTGCAGGGCCTGCACGGCCTTGCGTGCATGGCCGCTGCTGGCGTTGTCGATGGTGACGTGCAGGCGAAAGTACTGGGCATCCAGGCCCAGTTCGTCGAGCTCGTAGGCGCTGATCAGCAGGTGCAACGGCAGCTGCTCATAACCCAGGTTGTAGCCGATCACCTCGGGCAGGAACATGTCGCTGTTGGCCCCCAGCGCCAGCTGCAGGCAGCCCTGCAGGTAACGCTCGTCGGGCAGCGGCACCGGCTCGTGGCAACCGGCCTCGGCCAGCAGGCGGCGATAGATCAGCACATGGTTGCAGGCCGGGTCGCCATCGCCCAGCTCTTCGAGGTAGATACGGATCAGCCCGTGATAGCGCGGGTCGGCCCAGTGTCGCAGCAGCCCGTGCAGCCAGGCGCCGTCCACCGCCTTGGTGGGGGCCACATGGTGCAGAAAGTACAGCGCGTGGGCGCGAGTGCTGAAATAGCGCCGGGGCGCGCCGGCCTTGCGCCCGGCCAGGTATTCGGAGTATTCGCCGGCAACTGCGGCGGTGCGCCGGTCGGTCCACGCGTCCAGTTCGCCCGGGGTTGCCGGCAGGTCGTCCTGCAGACCCTGTGTGCGCAGCAGTTGCTCGGCCAGCCAGGCGGCACTGCCCACCAGGTCACCGCGCAGCAGCGCCTGGTAGCGGTTGAGCAGGTCGCCGGCCTGAACCTGCGCCAGGTCGGCAGTCGGGCGGGTTGCGTTCATCACGGTCATGGCCGTTGTCCTCTTGGCTGCCCCTTGCAGTCGATATGCAAGGGAATGGGCGCTGCGCTGCAAAGTTCCACAGCCCCGCCAAGCGGATGAAAAAGTCGTGCGGGCTTACCGTTCGTCTCATGCACGCAAAGATTTTAAAACTTTGCCCCGTGGCCTATCTCCACACCTATGTGAGGTCCACAAGGCTTCGCATCCCAATGACATGAGGATCAGCATCATGGACAAGAAAGAAAACTCGGGAAACTTTGCCAACGACAAGAACAAGGCGTCGGAAGCCGGCAAAAAAGGTGGGCAGGCCTCCGGAGGCGGCGCTGGCAGCCAGGGCAACAAGAAGCCTGACGCCACCAAGTCTGACACCCGCAAACCAAGTGGTGGTGGTCGTAGCTGACGCTCGAGCGACCGGCGCACCGAGGGTGCGTCGGTCTTGAGGACTCTTGATGAAGCAGTACGTCATCCACTTTCATTGCCCGATCGATCAGGGCACCACCGAGCGCTTTCGCGACCGTTGCCTGCAGGCGATCGACGAAGGGGCCAGCGCCCTGCTGCTCAACCTGTCGACCATCGGCGGCAGCACCCACCTGGGGTTCTCGATCTACAGCTTTCTCAAGTCGCTGCCGGTGCCGGTCAGCGCGGTGAATGCGGGCAACATCGAATCCATGGGCATCGTGATGTACCTGGCCGCCAGCGAACGCCTGGCCGTGCCCCACTCGCGGTTTCTGATCCACCCCATGACCTGGCACTTCAGCCAGAGCGCGGTGGACCACTCGCGCCTGCGTGAATACCTGTCGAGCCTGAACAACGACCTGGAGCGCTATGCGCGGATCTTCGAACTGGAGACCGCCCATGCCGAGCGCAAACTGGACATCATCCACTGCCTGTCGGCCGAGGAACGGGTGATTCCTGCCTACGATTCGCTGGCCTGCGGCATGGCCCACCGGCTGGAACAGGTAGTGTTCGACACCGATGCCCGCCACCTCACCGTCAGCGCCGAACACTGATGTCGAACAATCAGACTGAATTATTTGGTGGCTGGAAGGTACTTAGTTAGGCGGTATGAGTGAACACGCATCGGTCACCACGTTGAAAGGATTTTCAGGGAACCATGAACAACGCAAAACTCTTCGTCATCGACTATCAATTGCACGGCAAACAGAAGTCCTTCGTGATTCGTGCCGAGGCGATGGACAACGCCGAAGCCTGGCACTGGGCCAGCTGTGACGCCGGGGTGGGGCATATTCCGCGCTATGGGCGCGAGAAGGTAAAGAAGGTCAGCAAGCCACTGGCCGAGCGGTACGGAATCACCGAGGTGACGTGGCGCCAGAGCCACTGAGACGGCGCTGCGTCCAGCGCGGGCCAGGCCCGCGCTGACCGCAGCACAACCCGGTCAACCCGGAATCAGCAAGCCACGCTGCACCGCCGGCCGCGCCAGAAACGCCTCCAGCACGCGTCGAACCTCGACGAACTCCTCGATCCGCACCAGATCCCCCGCTTCGTAGAAACCGATCAGGTTGCGCACCCACGGCAGCGTGGCGATGTCCGCGATGCCGTACTCGCCCATGATCCAGTCGCGCCCGTGCAGGCGCCGGTCCAGCACGCCCAGCAGGCGCCGCGCCTCGTCCACGTAGCGCTGCAGCGGGCGCTTGTCTTCATAGGCCTTGCCGGCGAACTTGTTGAAGAAGCCCACCTGGCCGAACATCGGGCCGATGCCGCCCATCTGGAACATCAGCCACTGGATCGTCTCGTAGCGCGCAGCCGGGTCTTCAGGCAGCAGCTGGCCGGTCTTCTCGGCCAGGTACAGCAGGATCGCCCCCGACTCGAACAGCCCCAGCGGCTTGCCCCCCGGCCCGTGCGGGTCGAGGATCGCGGGGATCTTGTTGTTGGCACTGAGCGAGATGAACTCGGCGCTCAGTTGATCCTCGGTGGCAAAGTCCACCTTGTGCGCCTCGTAGGCCAGGCCCGTCTCTTCGAGCATGATCGACACCTTCACCCCGTTGGGCGTGGGCAGCGAATACAGTTGCAGGCGCTCGGGGTGGCGGGCAGGCCATTTGCGGGTGATGGGGTAGGCAGAAAGATCAGTCATCGGCAGCCTCTGGTTCGGCAGTGGCGCAGGCGCGCACCATCACCCAGTCACGGTGACGTTCCGGCCCGCAGACAAAAATGGCCTCGCCCACCTGGCGGAAGCCATTGCGTTGGTAAAAGCGGATCGCCCGGCTGTTGTGTTCGTTGACCGTCAGGCGGATCGCCCCACCCACCTGGGCCAGGGTGTCCTCAAGCAGGCGCTGGGCCGCGCCCTGGCCATGGTGCTCGGGCAGCACGTAGCAGCGGCTCAGTTCCGGCAGGCCGTCGGCCGCCTCGATACCCAGCGCCTGCGCCGCCTTGTCGATCAGGGTGTAGCCCACCACCACGCCGTCATGCTCCAGCACGCGCAATTGCTTGGCGCGGCTGATCAGGTGCAGGCAGAAGTGTTCGGGCTGAAGATGGCCTCGGATATAGGCGGCAAGCGCCTTGGCCGATGAATCGGCGGGGCTTGCCAGGGCGAAGGTCTGGCTGGCGATGTCGCTGAGGGCTTCAGCATCGGCCGGCCGGGCAGTACGGGTACTGAAAAGCATGCTGCAACATCCTGTCCAACGGGCGAACCTGCATGGTAGCCCGTTCCATCACCGGCGCGACAGCACCCTACGCACTCAACGTCGCCGAAACAGCGGCCTGGGCTCGATCACCGAACGCCCGTAGAGCACGCTCATGCCCTGCAGGCCCTTGAGCGCGTCGGCTGCCGACTTGTCCTCGCGCACGGCAAAACTGTCGAAACCGCACTGGCGCATATGGCTCAGCTGGTCGCGCAGCACATCGCCGACAGCACGCAATTCGCCCTGCCAGCCCAGCCGCGTGCGCAGCAGGTAGGCCTGGCTGTAGCCACGGCCATCGCGAAACGAGGGGAAGTCGATGGCGATCAGCGGCAGCACGCCCAGCCACAGCTGCAGCGACTCGACATCGTCATCCGGCCCCAGCCACAGCCCGTGATAACCACTGGGCTGCGCCAGCCAGCGGTGCAGCGGCAAAATCAGCGCGCCCGTCGGCAGCGGCGCCTCCTGCTCGCGCAGCAACTGCCAGCTGTCGCCCTCCACAAGCTGCGCCTGCCCTTGGCGTATCGCGATCACATTGCGCATGTGGACACCTCCGGCTGCCTGGCATAGACGCGCTCCTTGAACGGCTCCAGCCCCACCCGCGCCACGGTGTCGACGAAGGGCTCGTCGAGTTCGCGGTAGGCGCAGTAGGTGGCCACGATCTGCTCGATCACGCGGGGGATCTCGGCGGCGCTGAACGACGGGCCGATCACCTTGCCCAGTGCGCTGGCCTTGCCCTGCGCCCCGCCCAGGGTCACCTGGTACCACTCGCTGCCGTTCTTGTCGACGCCCAGGATGCCGATGTTGCCGATGTGGTGGTGGCCACAGGCGTTGATGCAGCCCGAGATGTTCAGGCTCAGCTCGCCCAGGTCGTGCAGGTAGTCGAGGTCGTCGAAGCGGCTCTGGATGGCCTGGGCGATGGGGATCGACTTGGCGTTGGCCAGCGCGCAGAAGTCGCCGCCCGGGCAGGCGATGATATCGGTCAACAGGCCGATGTTGGCGGTGCCCAGGCCCTGCTCGCAGGCCAGACGCCACAGCGGGTACAGGTCGGCCTTGCGGACATCGGGCAGGATCAGGTTCTGCTCGTGGGCGATGCGGATTTCACCGAAACCGAAGTGCTCCGACCAGTCGGCCACGTTGTCCATCTGCTCGGCGGTGAGGTCGCCGGGGGGCGCCGCCGGGCCGGGCTTGGTCGACAGCACCACGCTGGCATAGCCGGCCACCTTGTGCGGCTGCACGTTGCGCGAGACCCAGCGGGCGAAGGAGCGGTCCATGGCCAGGTGGGTGCCGTAGTCCAGGTCGCCGTCGGGCTGCGCGGCGTAGCATGGCGGCGCGAAGCCTTCGGCCACCCGCTGGAACTCGGCTTCGGTGAGCTGCGCCGGGCCGTCCTTGATGTGTTGCCATTCCTGTTCGACTTCACGGGCAAAAGCCTCGATGCCCAGTGCCTTGACCAGGATCTTGATGCGCGCCTTGTACTTGTTGTCGCGCCGGCCATGGCGGTTGTACACCCGCAGGATGGCCTCGACGTACGACAGCAGGTGCTCCCACGGCAGGCCCTCGCGGATCTGCAGGCCCAGGATCGGCGTGCGCCCCAGGCCGCCGCCGACCATCACCCGCAGGCGCATCTGCTGGCGCCCGTCGCGGTAAAGGTACAGGCCGATGTCGTGCATCATGATCGCTGCGCGGTCCTGGCGGGCCGAGCAGATGGCGATCTTGAACTTGCGCGGCAGGAACAGGAACTCGGGGTTGATGGTCGACCACTGGCGCAGGATCTCGGCCAGCGGGCGCGGGTCGATGATCTCGTCGGCGGCGACGCCGGCGAAGGCCTCGGTGGTGATGTTGCGCACGCAGTTGCCGGAGGTCTGGATCGCATGCATGTCGACCTCGGCCAGGCGCTGCAGGATATCCGGCACCTGGGCCAGTTCGACCCAGTTGAACTGGATGTTCTGGCGCGTGGTGAAGTGGCCGTAACCGCGGTCGTAGTCGCGCGCGATGCTGGCCAGGGTGCGCATCTGGCGGGCGCCGAGGGTGCCGTAGGGGATGGCCACGCGCAGCATGTAGGCATGCTTTTGCAGGTACAGGCCATTTTGCAGGCGCAGTGGCAGGAATTCTTCTTCGCTCAGTTCACCGGCAGTGAAGCGCTGCACCTGGTCGCGGAACTGGGCTACGCGCTCGAACACCAGTGCACGATCGTATTCGTCGTAGTGATACATGGTCGGACCTCATCAGGGAGGCCGCTACTATGGCTTCGAGGTGTACTGGGTTACAGATTCAGGTTGGGGGGATTAATGCGGATCAGTTGACCCGGTGGCGCCTGTATCGCGGGTCAAGCCCGCTCCCACAGAACGTTCACAGCCCCTCAAGTCGGTGCACAACCTGTGGACCCGCGAAGGGCCCTTACAGGCCGACAGTATCGCTACGCTTGAGCTCGCCGATCTTCTCCAGCCGCGCCCGCACGATGTTGCGGCTGATGTTGAGCAGGCGCCCGGTCTGCAGCTGGTTGCCGTGGCAATAGCGGTACGCGGTGCGAAACACCGTCTCTTCGATATGATCGTACAAATCCTCTACGTTCTGCTCGAACAGCGCCGTCAGCGCCGCCTCCAGGCTTGGCGCCTCGGGCGTCTGCAGGCGCAGCGGCTGGGCGCTCTCCTCCTGGCGGATACCCACCGAGCGCATGTCCACCAGGTGCAGGTCGGCCGGCTGCACCACCTGCTGGCGGCACACCAGCAAGGCATGGTGAATGGCATTCTCCAGCTCGCGGATGTTGCCTGGCCAGCTGTGCCCCAGCAGTTTGCGCTCGCTCTCCAGGCTCAGGCTGGCGCGGCTGTAGCCCAGGCGCTGGCAATGCTCCTCGAGAAAGAACTCGGCCAGCGGCAGGATGTCGCCGGGGCGCTCGCGCAGCGGCGGCAGGCGGATGGTCGCCACGTGCAGGCGGTAGAACAGGTCTTCGCGAAAGTGCCCCGCCACCACCGCATCGGCCAGGTTGACGTTGGTGGCCGCCACCAGGCGCACGTTGATCGGGATCGGCGTGCGCGACCCCAGCCGCACCACTTCGCGTTCCTGCAGCACACGCAGCAGCTTGACCTGCATGTTCAACGGCAGGTCGCCGATCTCGTCGAGAAACAGCGTGCCGCCATTGGCCGCCTCGAACCAGCCCGCCTTGCTGTTGGTGGCCCCGGTGAATGCGCCCTTTTCATGGCCGAACAACTCGCTCTCCACCAGGGTTTCGGCAAAGGCGCCGCAGTTGACTGCCACGAACGGTTCGCGACCGCGCCGGCTCAACTGGTGGATATGCCGCGCCACCAGTTCCTTGCCGGTGCCGGTCTCGCCGATGATCAGGGTGTTGGCCTCGCTCGGCGCCAGGCGCTCGATACGGGCCAGCAGTTCCTGGGAGCGAGGGTCCTTGAACACCAGCACGGTGGCACGAACGGATTTGGTCAGTTCCCGGGCATGGGGATGGGTAATCAGCGACATGGTGCATTCCTGGCATTGATAGCGCCGGCCCATAGTGCACGAAACAAATTAGAACAAATAATTATTAATTCATCTTTGTATATTCCAATTTCACCTATCAGAAACCACCTGCTGAGGCGCTGCTGCCACAGCAGCAATCCGGCCCAGGGGGTTGCTTGCAAATCAGCAGCGCGGTGCTGGGCAGCGTCTGTATGAAACCAGGAAAACCCTTCTGATTCAGCAGGTTGCGTGAATATTTCAGCATCTGGCACGGCTTTCGCTCTGCACCCGGCATCGTTGTTTCGCCCAAGGAAGCCCCTGATGAAATTCCCGCACTCCGTGGCCTTCGGCCTGAGCCTGCTCGCCCTCTCCTGCGCCGCCATGGCCGCCGACACCTACGCCCCCACGCCCGACCCGCTGCAGGGCGACGGGCGCGTTTCGGCGTTCTACCACTGGGAACAGGCGATCCCGGCCACCCCCGGCAGGTTGCTGCGCAGCGAGCCGCTGGAGCAGACCCTCAGCCTGCCCGGTGCGGCCAGCCAGCTGCGCATTCTCTACAGCTCCACCGACGGCATCGACGGCAAGACCCCGATCGCGGTCTCCGGCGCGCTGTTCATTCCCCAGGGCAAGGCCCCGGCCGGCGGCTGGCCGGTGGTCACCTGGGGGCATGGCACCGTCGGCGTGGCCGACATCTGCGCGCCGTCCTGGTCGGGCCGCTCGTACCGCGACGTGCAGTACCTGGCGCGCGGGCTGAACGAGGGCTATGCCATCGTGGCCACCGACTACCAGGGCCTGGGCGTGCCCGGCGGCCACCCGCGGCTGAACAACCGCATGGCCGCCTACGGCATCCTCGATGCGGCCCGCGCCGTGGTCAGCGGGGTGCCGGGCCTGGCCAACAAGGTGCTGGTGGTCGGCCAGTCCCAGGGCGGCGCCGGGGCCTTCGCCTCTGCCGCCTATGCCCCCACCTACGCTCCGGACCTGGGCCTGAAGGGCAGCGTCGGTACCGGGGTGATCTACACCGTGGGCGCCAGCAACGTGGGTGAGCAGGACCCGAACAAGGTCGACGCGTCACTGGCCTACGGTTTCTACACCCTGCTGGCCGCGCAGCAGTACGACCCGAGCATCGACCCGCGCGACTTCTACACCGACAAGGCCCTGCCACTGTTCGAACAGGCTCGCACCACCTGCCTGGCGTCGCTCACCGCCGATGTGATCGGCACCGGGCTGACCCCGGCCAACACGCGCAAGGCCAACGACGGCGCACAACTCAAGCCGTGGCTGGCGCAGGTCTCCTACCCGACGCTCAAGCTTGCGCAGCCGATCTTCATCGGCACCGGCGCCGAGGACAAGACCCCCGCTGCCGTCACCCAGGTCAGCCTGATGAAGGACGCCTGCGCTGCCGGCTCGGTGGTCGAGGGCCACCTGTACAAGGGCCTGGGCCACAGCGAGACGGTCAATGCCTCGCTCAAGGACTCGCTGCCCTTCGCGCGCAAGGTGTTCAGCGACCAGCCCGTCACCCCGATCTGCAACCCCAGCGTGCAATAAGCCAGGAGCCTGCCCATGAGCATCGAATTCTTTACCCGCCTGCCGCTGCACGGTGAAACCCAGTTCCTGCCCGGCGACCCGCGCAACCGCGGCGACTGGCATGCCGGCGGCGCCAGCACCGGCGCGGTGTCGGGGTTTGCGGTCGGTGACCACTTCACCTACATCGACTACCTGGGGCAGATTGCCCGGGCCGCCGAAATCAACGGCTTCGGCGGTGCGCTGATGGTCAATGCGCCGTCCGGCGAAGAGCCCTGGACGGTATGCTCGCTGCTGGCCCGCGAAACCCGCACGCTGAAGTTCGTCACCGCGTTCCAGCCCTACCACTACACCCCGTGGGTGGCGGTGCAGCAGGCCGGCACTTACCAGCGCGCCAGCGGCAACCGGCTGGTGTGGAACATCATCAACGGCGGCTCGGACGCCCTCCAGCGCCAGGTCGGCGACCTGGCCGAGCACGACGAGCGCTACGCCCGCGCCACCGAGTTCATGGATGTGGTCAAGGGCTACTGGCACTCGGAGCACTTCCACTACGACGGGCGCTTCTACAAGGCCGAAGACGGCGGCCTGCGCGGGCCGCAGAAAAAGGCCGAGCTGCCGCTGATCTGCACCGCCGGCTCGTCGATTGCCGCCCGCGAGTTCGCTGCAAAGCATGCCGACTTCTACCTGATGCGCGCCGAGCACCCCGACGAGATCGCCGCGCTGATCGCCGACATCCGCCAGCGTGCGCTCACGTTCGGCCGCAGCGACATCCGCTTCGGCCTGTCGATCGACGTGATCGCCCGCGAGACCGAGGCACTGGCGCTGGCCGAAGCCAAGCGCTTTTTCGACGAGGGCGTGGCCAGGGGGGCCGCCAAGGCCAAGGCGGCCCACGAAGGGCTGCGTACCGCGCGCAAGCTCAGCTACGAGGAGGACTACCGGCCCGAGCACGACGAGCGTGGCTTCGACGATTTCTTCATCTACCCCAACGTGTGGTCGGGCTTCAGCCACATCGGCATCCCGCCGGGCCTGGCGCTGGTGGGCAGCTACGCCAACGTGGTGGCGCGCATTCGCGAGTACAACGCGCTGGGCATCGACCTGTTCTTCCTGGCCGGCTACCCGCACCTGGAAGAAGCCTACCGCCTGGGCGAGCACGTCCTGCCGCACTTTCGCGGTGAACGGCAGGCGCTGAGCCGGCCCGTGCAGGCCACCGCGCAGTTGCGCGCGGCAGGAGCCTGAGCCATGAACCCCAACCACTACAGCCGGCGCCAGTTCATCGGCCAGGGCCTGGCCATGGGCGGCGGCCTGCTGCTGGGCACCAGCCTGCTCAGCGGCTGCGGCCCGGATGAGGCCCCCGCCCCCGCCGCCGGGGTTGCCCAGCCGCGGCACGGCGGGCGCCTGCGCCTGGGCATCCTGGACGGCGGCCAGACCGGCAACCTCGACGCCCACAAGCCCATCGGCAGCGGCATCGTGCGCGGCTTTGCGCTGTACAGCAAACTGTGGGAATGGGACGAGCAGATGCAGCCGCGCCTGGCCCTGGCCGAGTTCGCCGAGGCCAGCAGCGACGCGCGCAGCTGGACCCTGCGCCTGCGCCAGGGCCTGGAATTCCACAACGCCAAGACCATCGATGCCGACGACCTGATCTTCTCGATCCGCCGCCTCACCGACCCGCAGCTGGCTTCGCCCTACGCCGCCTTGCTGCACTGGGTGGACCGCGACAACCTGGTCAAGCTCGACAACCGCACGGTGCGCCTGAGTTTCAAGGACGGCCGCAGCTTCCTGCCACTGCCGGAAACCTGGGTGAATTTCGGCGGCATCGTGCCGGTGGACTATCACCCGGTCACCAACCCGGTCGGCGCAGGGCCCTACCGGTTCAAGAGTTTCACCCCCGGCCAGCGCTCGGTGTTCAGCCGCTTCGAGAACTACTACAAGGCCGGCAGGCCGTATGCCGATGAACTGGAGATCATCGACTTCAAGGACCAGGTCTCGCGCCTGGCCGCGCTGCGTGCCGGGCAGATCGACATGGCCAACGGCATGCCCAGCGAGCAGTTGCAGGTGCTCGAGCGCGACCCGCGGCTGAACCTGGTGACGTCGATCAGCGGCAACTGGCTGTCGTTCGAAATGAACACCAGCAAGCCGCCATTCAACGACCCGCGGGTGCGCGAGGCACTGCGCCTGCTGGCCGACCGCGACGAGCTGGTGCGCCGCGCCCTCAACGGCCAGGGCCGCGTGGCCAACGACCTGTACGCCCCGTTCGACCCCACCTTCAACCACGCCCTGCCCCCGCGTGCCCATGACCCGCAGCGCGCCGCGCAACTGCTGCGCGAGGCTGGCCAGGAACACCTGCGGGTGGAACTGGTGACCACCGCCGGGCCGGCGCTGGCCTCGGCGCTGGTGCTGGCCGAGCAGGCCAGGCGCATCGGCGTGACCCTCGATGTGCGCCAGGTCGACAGCGCCACCTTCAACGGCCCGCAGCAGGACCAGTGGCTGCTGAGCACCGGCGGCACCATCGGTGCGCCGTTCCTGGCCAGCGCCATGCACACCGACGCGCCGTTCGCGGTGGCCAACAAGACCCACTTCGACGACCCGCAGTTCACCCAGCTGTTTCTGCAGGCCATGGCCCAGCCGGACCTGGCCAGGCGCACCGCACTGGTCCACCAGGCGCAGCAGATCCAGTACGACAAGGGCGGCCTGCTGATCTGGGGCTATGCCAACCTGCTCGATGCGTTTTCACGCAAGGTCGGCGGCGCGGCGCCGGAGCAGACGTTGTTCAGCACCTGGCGTTTTGAAAACCTGTGGTTGAACAACGCCGCCTGAGCGCTCTGAAAAGTACAAGCGCACCCCTGTAAAAGGCATTTTTCCGTTACACCGCTACCGCCATCATGGCGGCAGCGGCGCTTGCCGCGCCTAACAACAAAAACGGAAAATGCCATGTCAGCGCACGCCCGCCTGCCGTTGGCGGTACTCGCCCGGCGTCACCTGCGCATAGCGCAGGAAAAACCGGCTGAAGTACGCCGGGTCCTTGAAGCCCAGGCTGTAACAGATCTCGTTGGCCGAACTGCCGGTGAACAGCAGCAGGCGCTTGGCTTCCTGCATCAGGCGCTCCAGGATCAGGCGCTTGGACGGCAGGTTGGCGATACGCCGGCACACGTCATTGAGCCGCGCCTCGGTCACCCCTACCCCCAGCGCATAGCGCGACAGCGGCCAGTGCTCCAGGTAATGCGCCTCGATCAGCTCGTTGAAGCGGTGGAACACCTGCAGGTCCTCATGCCGGGTCTGGCGCGCCGGCAGCGAGCGCGCGCACAGGCGCAGCAGGCTGAGCATGATCAGCCGGGTCAGGCTGTCCAGCGCCGGGCCACGGCCCACCTGCGCGGCATTGATCGCGCGGTGCAGCTCGTCGAACAGCAGCACCAGGCGCCGCGCCTCGTCGGCAAACCGTCCCTCCAGCCTGCTCAGCGCCACGCACGCCGGCGCCACCTGCGGCCCAGGCGCCAGCGCAGGGTCGGCTTCGAGCAGTTGCCATACCAGTTGCTGGCGCACGGTCAGCACGTGGCCATCGGCGTCGGGCTCGGTGACGAACGAGTGCGGGATGGTCGGCGGGGTAAGGAAGAACATCGGCCCCGACTCCACGTACTGCTGGTCGTCCAGGTACACCCGCACCGTGCCGCTCTTGACGTAATGCACCTGAAAGTAGCGGTCGTGGCGGTGCACCGGCATGTTGCGGCCGAAAAAGCCGGCCAGGTTGCCGAGCTTGTCGTAATGCACCTCGGCATCGCTGTACCGCTGGTCGTAGACCTGCCCGATGTTGATGTTGGGAATCGGCGTGCGTTCGTTCATGACGGGGTTTCCTGCTGTGTTCCTGTTCTGCCGGCAGCTTAACGCCTGACACGCGCCGCTTGCCTTTCGTTAACATCTTAATTATAACGTTAACACATTAACGATTTGTCCCGCAGGGTGCTTGCCGCCCTGCCCTTGCCAGGAGAAGAGCATGAGCCGTGCCCTGCACGACGTTGCCACCGGCACCCTGTTCGGCGTTGCGCTGAACTACCAGGGGTTGCTGAACCAGCGTCTCGCCGAATTCGAACAGGCGCCGTACCAGAAGCCCCCGGTCAAGCCGGTGCTGTTCATCAAGACCCCCAACACGCGCAACCGCCATGGCGCCCCGGTGGTGTACCCGCAAGGTGTCGAACGCCTGCAGCCGGGCCCGGCGCTGGGCGTGGTGATCGGCAAGCGCGCCAGCCGCGTGAGCGTCGAACAGGCCCTGGAGCACGTGGCCGGCTACACCATCGTCAACGAGTTCAGCCTGCCCGAAGACAGCTACTACCGCCCGGCGGTCAAGGCCAAGTGCCGCGATGGTTTCTGCGTACTCGGCCCTGAGCTGGTGCCGACCGCGCAGGTGGCCGACCCGCATCAGCTGGCCATCGAGCTGTTCGTCAATGGCGAACTGCGCCAGCACAACAGCACCGCCAACCTGGTGCGCAACATCCCGCAGCTGATCGCCGAGATCAGCGAGTTCATGACCCTGCACGCAGGCGACGTGCTGATTACCGGCACCCCCGAAGGCCGCGTGGACGTGCTGCCAGGCGATCAGGTCGAGGTCCGGATCAGCGGCCTGGGCCGCCTGGCCAACCCGATCGTGGCCGAACAGGAGCAACGCTGATGAAACACGCCCGTATCCGTTACCAGGGCCAGGACCACGCCGTGACCGTGGAAGATGGCAACAACGTGCGCCTGGCCGATGGCCGCCTGCTCGCCGAGCACGAGGTGCAGTGGTTGCCGCCGGCCACCGGCAGCATGTTCGCGCTGGGCCTGAACTACGCCGACCACGCCGCCGAACTGGCCTTTGCCGCACCCACCGAGCCGCTGGCCTTCGTCAAGTCGCCCGGTACCTACACCGGCCACAACCAGGTCACCTGGCGCCCGGACAACGTCAAGTACATGCACTACGAGTGCGAGCTGGTGGCGGTGATCGGCAAGCCGGCGCGCAACGTCAGGCGCGAGGACGCGCTGCAGTACCTGGCCGGCTACACGGTGTGCAACGACTACGCGATCCGCGACTACCTGGAGAACTACTACCGCCCCAACCTGCGGGTGAAGAACCGCGACGCCACCACCCCGGTGGGCCCGTGGATGGTCGATGTGGCCGATGTACCGGATGCGTCCAACCTCACCCTGCGCACCTGGATCAACGGTGAGCTCAAGCAGCAGGGCAGCACCCGCGACATGATCTTCGACATCCCCTACCTGATCGAATACCTGTCCAGCTTCATGACCCTGCAACCGGGCGACATGATCGCCACCGGCACCCCCGAAGGCCTGGCCGACGTGGTGCCGGGTGATGAAGTGGTGGTGGAAGTGGAAGGTGTCGGCCGCCTGGTCAACCGCATTGTCAGCGAAGCCGAGTTCTTCGCGCTGAACCCGCAAGAGGCATGAACCCGATGATCAAGCACTGGATCAATGGCCGTGAGGTCGAAAGCAAGGACGTCTTCGTCAACTACAACCCGGCCACCGGCGAGGCCATCGGCGAAGTCGCCAGCGGCGGCGCCGAAGAAGTCGCCCAGGCAGTTGCAGCGGCCCGGGAGGCGTTCCCCAAATGGGCCGGCACCCCGGCCAGGGAGCGCGCGCGGCTGATGCGCAGGCTGGGCGAGCTGATCGAGCAGAACGTGCCCCGGCTGGCCGAGCTGGAAACCCTGGATACCGGCCTGCCGATTCACCAGACCAAGAACGTGCTGATCCCGCGGGCCTCGCACAACTTCGACTTCTTCGCCGAAGTGTGCACGCGCATGGACGGCCACACCTACCCGGTCGACGACCAGATGCTCAACTACACCCTGTACCAGCCGGTCGGCGTGTGTGCGCTGGTGTCGCCGTGGAACGTGCCGTTCATGACCGCCACCTGGAAGACCGCGCCCTGCCTGGCCCTGGGCAACACGGCGGTGCTGAAGATGAGCGAACTGTCGCCGCTGACCGCCAACGAACTGGGCCGCCTGGCGGTCGAGGCCGGCATCCCCAACGGTGTGCTCAACGTGATCCAGGGCTACGGCGCCACCGCAGGCGATGCCCTGGTGCGTCACCCGGACGTACGCGCCATCTCGTTCACCGGCGGCACCGCCACCGGCAAGAAGATCATGCAGACCGCGGGCCTTAAGAAGTACTCGATGGAACTGGGCGGCAAGTCGCCGGTGCTGATCTTCGAGGACGCCGACCTCGAGCGCGCGCTGGACGCGGCGCTGTTCACCATCTTCTCGCTCAACGGCGAGCGCTGCACCGCCGGCAGCCGCATCTTCATTCAAGAGAGCGTGTACCCGCAGTTCGTGGCCGAGTTCGCGGCGCGGGCCAGGCGCCTGATCGTGGGCGACCCGCAAGACCCCAGGACCCAGGTCGGCTCGATGATCACCCAGGCCCACTACGACAAGGTGACCGGCTATATCCGCATCGGCATCGAGGAAGGCGCCACCCTGCTGGCCGGTGGCCTGGAGCGCCCGGCCAACCTGCCGGCGCACCTGGCGCGCGGGCAGTTCATCCAGCCCACGGTGTTTGCCGACGTGAGCAACAGCATGCGCATCGCCCAGGAGGAGATCTTCGGCCCGGTGGTGTGCCTGATCCCGTTCAAGGACGAGGCCGAGGCACTGAAGCTGGCCAACGACACCGAGTACGGGCTGGCCTCGTACATCTGGACCCAGGACATCGGCAAGGCGCATCGCCTGGCCCATGGCATCGAGGCCGGCATGGTGTTCATCAACAGCCAGAACGTGCGTGACCTGCGCCAGCCGTTCGGCGGGGTGAAGGGCTCCGGTACCGGTCGCGAAGGTGGCCAGTACAGCTTCGAGGTGTTTGCCGAGATCAAGAACGTGTGCGTGTCGATGGGCAGCCACGCCATTCCGCGCTGGGGCCTCTGAGGGCTTCGCCGGCAAGGCCGGCTCCTACAGACGGCACAACCCCTGTAGGAGCCGGCCTTGCCGGCGAAAGCACCCGCCCTGACCCACCACAAGAACAACAGATCCAGGAGTACACCACCATGGGCGAAGTCGTCCTCGCAGCCAAAGTCTGCCACGTCCCCTCGATGTACCTGTCCGAACTGCCCGGCAAGCACCACGGTTGCCGCGAGGCCGCCATCGCCGGCCACAAGGAGATCGGCCGCCGCGCCCGCGAACTGGGCGCCGACACCGCCGTGGTGTTCGATGTGCACTGGCTGGTCAACAGCGGCTACCACATCAACTGCGGCGAGCACTTCAAGGGCACCTACACCAGCAACGAACTGCCGCACTTCATCAAGAACATGGACTTCGAGTACCCCGGCCTGCCGGCACTGGGCGAGTTGATCGCACAGGAGGCCAATGCCGCCGACGTGCGCACCCTGGCCCACAACATCCCGAGCCTGGAGCTGGAATACGGCACCCTGGTACCGATGCGCTACATGCACATGGACGTGCCCGCCGCCGACAGACTCAAGGTGGTGTCCATCGCCGCCTGGTGCGCCTGGCACCGCCTGGAAGACAGCTTCACGTTCGGCGCCGCCGTGCGCCGGGCCATCGAGAAGAGCGACCGCAAGGTGCTGGTGCTGGCCTCCGGCTCGCTCTCGCACCGCTTCTCGGATGACCGCAACGCCGAGGCCAACATCCACAACTGGACCCGCGAATTCGACAAGCAGATGGACCTGCGTGTGGTGGAACTGTGGAAGCAGGGCCGCTTCAGGGAGTTCTGCGCGATGCTGCCCGACTACGCCAGCCACTGCTACGGCGAAGGTGGCATGCACGACACCGCGATGCTGCTGGGCCTGCTTGGCGGCGCCGACTACGACAGGCCGGTGGAGGTGCTGACCGAGCCGTTCGGCAGCTCCGGCACCGGCCAGATCAACGCCATCTTCCCCGTCTGACCCCGCCAAGGAGCCCAGGATGCCCCACTTCATCGCCGAGTACACCGACAACCTCCAAGCCCAGGCCGACCTGCCCGGCCTGTTCGAAAAGGTTCACCACTGCCTGGGCGCCACGGGCGTGTTCCCGCTGGGCGGCATCCGCAGCCGTGCGGTGCGCCTGGACACCTGGCGCATGGCCGACGGGCAGCACGACTACGCCTTCGTGCACATGACCCTCAAGGTCGGCCACGGGCGCGACCTGGCCACCCGCGAACAGGTGGCCAAGGCCCTGTTCGCGGTGATCACCGAGCACTTTGCCGACCTGCAGAGCCAGCGCCTGCTGGCCCTGTCGTTCGAAATGATCGAGCTGCACCCGCAACTGAACTTCAAGCAGAACAACGTGCACGCGTTTCTGAACCAGCAGCAGCCGGGCTGAACCCGGCCCTGCGCTCCCCCATCGGCCCTCTGACCAAAAAGAACAAGATCATGAGCACAGCCAATACCGCCGCATCGGCCAGCCTTGCCCAGCACGACTCCACCCACGGCACCGTCACCTGGCGGCTGATGCCGCTGCTGCTGGTCTGCTACCTGTTTGCCCACCTGGACCGCATCAACATCGGCTTCGCCAAGATGCAGATGAGCAGCGACCTGCACTTCAGCGACACGGTGTACGGCTTCGGTGCCGGCCTGTTCTTCATCGCCTACGCGCTGTTCGGCGTACCCAGCAACATGGCCCTGGACCGGGTCGGCCCGCGGCGCTGGATCGCTACCCTGATGATCGTGTGGGGCGCGCTGTCCACCGGCATGCTGTGGGTCGAGTCGGCCTCGGGCTTCTACGTGCTGCGCTTTCTGCTGGGCGTGGCCGAGGCCGGGTTCTTCCCCGGCATCCTGGTGTACCTCAACCGCTGGTACCCGGCCCGGCGCCGTGGCCAGATCACCGCGCTGTTCGCGATTGCCGTGCCGATGGCCGGGGTGATCGGCGGGCCGCTGTCGGGCGGCATCCTGGAACTGTTTCACGACGCCGCCGGCCTGCGCGGCTGGCAGTGGATGTTCCTGATCGAAGGGGCCCCGGTGATGCTGCTGGGCCTGGTGGTGCTCAAGCGCCTGCCCGACAGCTTCGAGCACGTCAGCTGGCTGGACGCCGGCCAGAAGCAGCACCTGCGCGAGCAGTTGGCCAGCGAAGAGCAACGCAAGTCGATCACCTCGTTCGGCGGCATCCTGCGCAACCGTCAGGTATGGCTGCTGGTGGCGGTGTACTTCGCGGTGATGCTGGCGGTCAACACCCTGGCCTTCTGGATGCCGACCCTGATCCACGGCGCCGGTATCGGCAGCGACGGCCGCGTGGGCCTGCTCAGCGCCATCCCCTACCTGGCCGGCTGCCTGTTCATGATCGCCTGCGGGCGCTCGTCCGACCGCCAGCGCGAGCGGCGCTGGCACCTGTGCGTGCCGCTGCTGATGTCGGCACTCGGCATCGCCGTGGCCGGGCTGGCCCCGGGCAACCCGCTGATGGTGCTGGGCGGCCTGATCGTCGCCGGCATGGGCGCCAGCGCCGCCCTGCCGATGTTCTGGCAGCTGCCGCCGGCGTTTCTGTCCAACACCACGCAGGCGGCCGGTATCGCGCTGATCAGCTCGTTCGGCAGCATCGCCTCGTTCCTTGCGCCCTACCTGATCGGCTGGATGCGCGACACCACCCACAGCGCCAGCCTTGCGCTGTACGTGCTGGCCCTGTTCATCGCCCTGGGTGGCCTGCTGGTGCTGCGCACCCGGGCTGCCATCGTCAACCCCCAGTAAGAGATGCCGAACATGCTCGACCCTAGCCAGATCCTTCAAGCCGCCGCCCAGCTCGACCGCGCCGAGCGCAGCCGCGAGCAGGTGCGCCAGTTTTCCCTCGACCACCCGGCCATCGGCATCGAGGACGCCTACGCCATCCAGCGCGCCTGGGTGGCGCAGAAGATCAAGGACGGGCGCAAGCTGGTCGGGCACAAGATCGGCCTGACCTCGCGCGCCATGCAGGTGTCGTCCAACATCACCGAGCCGGACTTCGGCGCGCTGCTCGACGACATGTTTTTCGACGAAGGCAGCGACATCCCCTTCGAACGCTTCATCGTGCCGCGGGTGGAGGTGGAGCTGGCGTTCATCCTCGGCAAACCCCTCAAGGGGCCCAATGTGACCCTGTTCGATGTACTGGATGCCACCGAATGGGTGATCCCGGCGCTGGAGATCATCGATGCGCGCATCCAGCAGGTGGACCCGCACAGTGGCGCCACGCGCAAGGTGTTCGACACCATCTCCGACAACGCCGCCAATGCCGGGGTGGTGATGGGTGGGCGCGCGGTGCGCCCGGGCGACATCGACCTGCGCAAGGTGCCGGCGGTGCTGTACCGCAACGGCGTGATCGAGGAATCCGGGGTGTCGGCGGCGGTGCTCAACCACCCGGCCAAGGGCGTGGCGTGGCTGGCCAACAAGCTGGCGCCGTATGACGTGGCGCTGGAGGCCGGCCAGGTGATCCTGGGCGGTTCGTTCACCCGGCCGGTGGCCGCCAACCCCGGCGATACCTTCCATGTCGACTACGACATGCTCGGTTCCATCGCCTGCCGTTTTGTCTGACCTTCGGAGACTGCCATGCACCTGCCTGTGAACCGTTTCAAACAACGCCTGGCCAGTGGCGAGCCGCAGATCGGCCTGTGGCTGGGGCTGGCCAGCGCCTATTGCGCGGAGCTGGCGGCCAATGCCGGCTTCGACTGGCTGCTGATCGATGGCGAGCATGCGCCCAACGACCTGCGCGGCATGCTCGCGCAGCTGCAGGCGGTGGCGCCCTACCCTGGCGAGGCGATCATCCGCCCGGTGATCGGCGACACCGCGCTGATCAAGCAGGTGCTGGACATCGGCGTGCAGACGCTGCTGGTGCCGATGGTGGAAAGCGCGGCCCAGGCCGGCGAGCTGGTGCGCGCCATGCGCTACCCGCCACTGGGCGTGCGCGGGGTGGGCAGTGCACTGGCGCGGGCGTCGCGCTGGAACAGCATCCCCGGCTACCTGGACCAGGCCGATGCGCAGATGTGCCTGCTGGTGCAGATCGAGAGCGCCGAGGGGCTGGCGCAGCTGGACCGGATTGCGGCCGTGGAGGGGGTGGACGGGGTGTTCATCGGCCCGGCCGACCTGAGTGCGTCGATGGGGCACCGGGGCAATCCGGGGCACCCTGACGTGCAGGCGGCAATCGAAGACGCGATCGTGCGGATTCAGCGTGCGGGCAAGGCGGCCGGGATTCTCAGCGCCGATGAAGCGCTGGCGCGCCGATACATCGAACTGGGCGCGGCGTTCGTGGCGGTGGGGGTGGATACCACGGTGCTGATGCGCGGGTTGCAGGGGTTGGTGGGCAAGTTCAAGGGTGAGGCGGCACCTGTCGACAAGGCTGGCGGGGTGTATTGATCTGACGGGCCTCTTCGCCGGCAAGGCCGGCTCCTACACAGGCTGCCGTGTCTGCAGGAGCCGGCCTTGCCGACGAATGAGTTAGCGCCGTACTTGCTTCAGTTCTTCCAGCAACCCCAGCAACTGCTGCAGCTTCTGTTCACCGAACTGGTCCTGCAGCTGCTGGTAGTTGGCCTCCATGCTCTGGCTCATGGAGTCGAAACACGCCACGCCCTTGTCCGCCAGCTTGACCAGCACCCGCCGCTGGTCCTGCTCGGCCTTGCGCCGGCACACCAGCCCCGCCGCCTCCATGCGCACCAGCACACCGGTCATGCTCGGCTTGAGGATGCACGCCTGTTCGGCCAGCCGGTAGATCTCCAGCTCGCCCTGCTGGCTGAGGATACGAATGACCCGCCACTGCTGCTCGGTCAGGCCATGCTGGTTGAGCGAGGGGCGGAAGAAGCTCATTGCCGCCTCGCGGGCTTGCAACAAGGTAAGAGTCAGCGAAACACGAGGTTTGGACATGGAAGGCTACGGTCATCAGGTTATTTGTTAACACTTTAACAAAGAAGCCGGCGGCCACCTACCCGCCTGCGCAGCGCTGGCACCCGCGGTCAAGGCACGCGGCACGCAGGATCAAGACACGCCACCCCGCCAAGCCCCCTAATAGGCCTCGAAAGCTCCTCCACTTTTCAGGCTGCGCCATGATCACGATCGAAACGCCGACCTACTACACGGCAACCAAGAAATACAACCTGAGCTTCCCGACCCTGGAACACGATGAAGACGCGGACGTGGTCATCATCGGCGGCGGGTTTTCCGGCATCAACACGGCGCTGGAGCTGGCCGAAAAGGGCATCACCAACATCGTCGTACTCGAGGCCCGCTACCTGGGCTTTGGCGGCACCGGGCGCAACGGCGGGCAGATCATGGCCGGCATCGGCCACGACCTTGAAAAGATCAAATCAGCCGTGGGCGAAGATGGCCTGCGCCAGATCTTCGAGATCAGCGACCTGGGCGCCGACATCATCAAGCAGCGCATCGCCCGGTACGCCATCGATGCCGACTTCTGCCACGGCTATGGCTACATGGGCTTCAATGCCCGCCAGGAGAAAACCCTGCGCGCCTGGGAGAAAGACTTCAAGTCGGTGAATTCCCAGCACGAGATCCGCTTTCTGGGCGGCAGCGAGGTCAGCCAGATCATCGGCTCCAACGCCTACGGCAGCGCCCTGCTGCACATGGGCGGCGGGCATGTGCACTCGCTCAACCTGCTGCTGGGCGAGGCCAAGGCCGTGGCCGGGCATGGCGTGCGCATCTTCGAGAACAGCCCGGCGCTGCAGGTGCAGTACGGCGAGCGCATCACCGTGCGCACCGGCCGCGGCTCGGTACGCGCCAGCAAGCTGCTGTGGGCCTGCGACAGCTTTCTGAACAGGCTTGAACCCGAACTGCACCGCTCCACCATCAACACCTACGCCTTCCAGATGATGACCGAGCCGCTGCCCGAGGATCTGATCCGGCGCATCAGCCCGATTCGCGGCGCCTACAGCGACATCCGCCCGGTGATCGACTACTACCGCGTGACCAACGAGAACCGTCTGCTGTTCGGCGCCGCGACGCCGCTGGTGGAGCATATCCCACGCGACCTCAAGGCCTGGAACCGGGCATTGATGCTGAAGATCTTCCCGTACCTGAAGGACGTGAAGATCGACCTGGCCTGGGGTGGCCCGATGGCCTGCAGCCCCAACCTGTTCCCGCAGGTCGGCACCCTGCCCGGGCGCAGCAATGCGTTCTACGTGCAGGGCTACTCCGGGTTCGGCGTGACGCCCAGCCACATCATCTGCAAGGTGCTGGCCGAGGGCATGAGCGAAGGCTCGGCCCGCTATGACCTGGTCAGTTCGATCCCGCGCCCGACGATTGTCGGCAAGGACCATATCCGCCCGCTGCTGCTCACGGCCGGCAAATCCTGGCACCAGCTGTCGGGGTACTGGAATGGCCGGCGCTGACCCCCCTTTTTTTCCACTGTTCAAGGAACACTGCCATGACCCTGACTGCACTCAAGCACAACATCCAGCTCGGCGAACTCGACGCCTGGGGCACCGTTGCCGACCTGGGCTCGGAGATTCTCGAAGGCGAGGTGCGTGCCTTCGGCAAGATGACCTTCGGCGCGCCGACCGACGCGCTCAGCAGCGCCTACTTCGGTACCACCCAGGGCAGGTTCCGCATGGTCTACCCGTTCAACGAGCAGGCCACGGTGATGACGGGCGAAGTGCGCCTGACCGATGAAAGCACCGGGCAGAGCACGCTGTACAAGGTGGGCGACAGCTGGTTCGTGACCAAGGGCACACCGGTGCTGTGGGAGGTGCTGAGCGAGAGCTTCGTGAAGCATTACCTGGCGGTGGCCTGACGGGCCTCTTCGCCGGCAAGGCCGGCTCCTACGGGATGACGCGGTGCCTGTAGGAGCCGGCCTTGCCGGCGAAGGCATCACCTCGGTGCCGCGCCCAGCGCATCCCCGAACACCACCCACATCGCCCGCAACCGCCGCGCGTACGCCTGCGGCCCGGCATAGATCAGCTCTACATTCAGGCTGTCCACCACCCCCAGATACGCGTCCACATACACCCCCCGCCGCGCCACCGGCACCTGCGGCAGGCACGTGCCCAGCGCCTGCTCGAACACCTCGCCCAGCCGCGCCAGGTACCCCTCGAAGCCTGCCGAGATGATCGGCCGCAGCGCCGCCGGCGGAAAGAACGCGGTACGCAGCAGAAACCGCAGGTGCGCCGACTGCTGATAGCGCTCACCCAGGCAGTGGGCATAGCCGGCCCCCGGCAACGCGTCATCGCACTGCGCAAAGCACTGCTCCACATACAGCCGCTCGGCCTCCACCGCACGCTCGAACACCGCCTCGAACAGGTCGTCCTTGCTGCTGAAGTGCGCATACAGCGACGGCTTGCGCATGCCGGCCGCCGCCGCGATGTCGTTGAGCGAGGCGGCATCGTAGCCATGCTCGGCAAACTGCTCGACCGCGATCGCGCAGACCTTCTGCGCCGAAGGCGTGAGGGTTCTCATGCAGGGTTCTCCCGTATCAATGCCCGGCCAGGCTGCTCGCCTCGACCGGCGCGTGCCGGGTGCAGGCGCGCACCAGCAGCGCCACGACAACACCCGAAATCACCAGCAGCGACGCCCAGTGCGCCGCGCCCAAAGGCGCCATGATGCCCGACAACGGCGTGGCGAACGACGAAATGATCAACTGGAAGGAGCCCAGCAACGCCGCCGTGGAGCCCAGCGCGCGGCTTTGCGAAGACATCACCAGCGACATCAGCGTGGCCTCGAGAATGCCCAGGCCGAACATCGCCAGCGCCATGCCGGCAACGATGCCGGCCAGCCCCGCCGCGCCCAGGGCCCCTGCCAGCACCACCAGGGAACCGATCAGCAGGCACCCCGCACCGGCCTTGGCCAGGCGCAGCAGGCCCTTGCGCGCCACCAGCCGACCCGCCGCGATGGCGCCGAGCAGAATTGCCACCCCGGTGGCGCCGAACAGCGTGCCGAAGGCTTGCACCGACAGGCCGAAGTGGGTCTGGTAGACGAACGCCGCACCGCCGATGTAGGCAAACAGAAAGAAGAACACCGCCGCCAGCGCCAGCGCCGGGCGCAGGAACTGGCCATCGCTGCCGATGCGCAGGTAGGTGCGCAGGATGTCCCGCGGCTGCCAGGGCTGGCGCTTGTCGGCGGCCAGGGTTTCCTTGAGCACCCAGGCCGAGTTCAACAGCACCAGCACGCCGAGCCCGGCCAGGGTGAACATGATCGCGCGCCAGCCAAGGTGCGCCCCCACAAAACCGCCCACCGCCGGTGCGAGCACCGGCGCCAGGCCCTCGACGGTCATCAGCAGGGCGAAGATCTGCGCGGCGCGCGCCCCTTCGGCCACATCGCGGACCATGCTCATGATCACCACCAGGGTCAGCGCACTGCCCAGGCCCTGGACAAAGCGCGCCGCCAGCAGGGTTTCGAGGCTGGGCGCCTGGGCTGCGGCCAGCGAACTGAGCACGAACACCAGCAGCCCGGCCAGCAGCGGCCGGCGCCGGCCCAGGGTGTCGACCAGCGGGCCGAACAGCAATTGACCGGCGCCCATGGCCAGCAGAAACACCGTCAGCGTCAGTTGCACCCCGGCATAGGTCGCGCCGTACTCGGCGGCGATGCTCGGCATGCTGGCCAGGTACATGTCGATGGCCGACGGCCCCAGGGCGCCGATCAGCGCCAGGGACACGGCAAATTTCACGTGGGGGGACTGCGGGGTGTGCATAGCTCGAATCCACAAAAAGGTCACAGGTCTGGCTGCCGAATGCCAACCTACCGACCGGTAGGTAGCCAGAACATGCGAGCCTATACACTGTGCCCCGCAGGGTCAAGCCAGTGGTTTATCAGGCCGGGCCGGCCAGGCTATGGGAGCGGTAGTCCTTGGGCGAGCGTTCGAACTGTTTCTTGAACGAGCGGCTGAAGTGCGCCGAATCGGTGAAGCCCCATTTGTAGGCGATGGTGGTGATCGACTCGGTCTTGAGGATCGGGTTGGCCAGGTCGTCGGCGCTTCGTTGCAGGCGCGTGCGCTGGATGTAGCGGCACACGCTGTCGCCCTGCTCTTCGAACAGGCGGTAGAGGTGGCGCACCGAAATGTTCAGGCGGTTGGCCAGGTTCACCGGCGACAGGCCAGGCTGGCCCAGGGACTCGTCGATCACCTTCTGCACATAGCTGCGCAGGTTGGCGCCGTGCAGCGCCGCGCCCGGCTGCACCTGGTCATCGCCGCCCTCCAGGGCCGACCCCAGCAGCGACAGAAATGCACTGTGCAGGGCCTGGCCCTCGGCCAGCTCGCCCTCCCCCGGAGCGCTTTCCTTGCACAGCTGATCCATCAGCACATGCAGCATGCGCCCGCAGGCCTTGGTCTGGGAGATCTTGCCGAAGGTACGCGCATCGCCCCCCAACTGCCGGCACACCGCCTCGCGCGAGAGCGACAGCGAGGCGTGTTCGATCAGGCCGAACGGCATGATTTCACAGGCCCCGACCGCGTCCATCAGCAGCATCTCGCCCGGTGCCAGCTGCACACTGACGCCGTTCTGGGTGACCTGAGAGAAACCGGTGCGCTGGCTGACCAGAAAGCAGTGCTGGTCGTTGTCGCGGTCGGGCTTGATGCCGTCGCGGCGGATCAGCCCGGCGTTGGTGCGCAGGTTGGCCAGGGCCAGGCCGCCGCGTGACCAGGTGGAAATCTCGCCGATGAACAGCGAGCGGTTGAACGCAAGTTCGGTCTCGAAATGCCCGCAAATGTGCTGCATGTCGGCATTCCAGCGGTCCAGCGCAGTGCCGGCGAGTTGATGAGTACTCATGGGTACCTCCACGATGGCATCTTGTTTTTGTTGGGCAATAGTTAACATGTTAGCTATATGCACGCAACACGTTCGTCGTCGCCAGGGTGGAAGCAGTTTTGGTGCCAGTCTGCGGGTTCAGAGGCCTTCGACAAGCCGCGCCAGACCTTTCAATGCGGCCAGCAGCAGGTCACGCTGTGCGGGGTTCAGGCTGATGTAGCGACGAAACGCCGGCATGCGGTTGACCACCTCGCTGCCGCCCATGTGCTCCAGGGTCAGGGTCCAGCAGCCGCCTGCCAGGTCCAGGTGCAGGCGCTTGAAATCCAGCGGCATCAGCGCCTGTTGCAGGGCCGGGTCGTGGGCCAGGGCCTGCTCCAGCCGCGCCTGCCAGGACCGCTCGCCACGCAGCCGGCGCCAGCGCAGGCCGCTGCGCCGCAGTGCACCGGTATGCTGCAACGCCAGCCGCGCCGTGCCCTGTTGCGGGCCGGGCACCTGCAGGCGGAACTCGCACAGCACCAGGTGCATCAGCAACTGCGACTCGGTGCGCTCACGCACCTCGAACGCCAGGCTGCCATCGGCCAGGGCGTAGCGTGCACTGCCCGGCCCCAGCACCTCGCAACCGGCCAGGCCGAGGTTGCGCTGCAGGTGCGCCAGCGTCACCCCGGGGCGGTAGCCCGAGGGCGCGCGGTCAAACAGCCTTTGCCACAGTGTGGGCAGGGTATGCGCCATGCTCGACTCCCGGTTGGTGGGCAAATTCGCGCGCCAGCACCTCTTCGACCGAGGCCGGCTTGAACGGGTTGACCTTCTGCACCACCAGGGTCCAGAACAGCGCGTACACCGCCGTGGCGCCGAGCATCCAGGCGAATGGCACGTACACCTGGGCCGGGTTCATGCCCGGCGGGGTGATGAACCACATGCCCAGGCCGATGCCGACGCTCGACAGCAATTGCGGCAGCGGGAACAGCGGCGAGCGGTAGGCCCGTGGCAGGTCGGGCCGGCGAATGCGCAGGATCACCACCGACAGCGTCACCAGCAGGTAGGCGGTGCTCCAGGCACACACCGCCGCCAGTACCAGGTGCAGGATGGTGTCGGTGTTGCCGCCCAGCCACCAGGCGTGCAGGCACGGGATCAGCATCGCCACCAGAATGCACACGATGGGCGTCTTGAAGCGTGGGTGCAGGTAGGTGAACACCCGGGGCAACGCGCCATCCACCGCCATGCCATAGAGGATGCGCGGCACCCCGGCCATCAGGGTGTTGATGGTGGCGGCGCCGGCGAACAGAAAACCGATGCCCAGCCACAACGGGCCGATATCGCCCATCACCTGTTGGGCAAAATGCGGAATGGCCATGGGCGTGTCCAGCAGGTGCGTACCGCTGGCGGCGTCGAGCAGCACGTTGTCGACCTGGCGCTTCATCGCCGCGCCATAGATGAACATGCACGAGGCCACGCCGAACAGCCCCAGCGCCATGGCCCTGGGCAGGGTGCGCGCCGACTGGCGCAGGTCGGGTGCCAGCGGGGTGACGAACTCGCAGCCGACGAACATGAACATCGCCATGCCCACCAGCGACAGCACGGTGATCAGGTCGGTGCCCACCAGCGACGCGCCGAACCAGCCGTCCAGTTGCACCGCCGGGGCGGCGATCAGGCCGAGCACGCCGAACACCATCAGCGTGGTCCACATGCCGAAGGTGAGGATGATCTCGGCCTTGCTGAACACACTGATGCCGAACGCATTGAGGATGCCGAACACCACCACGAAGCCCACCCCCAGCAGCCACGAGCCACCGGCGGATTCGGCCAGGGTGTTGAGGTGTTCGAAGTTCACCAGCGCCATCACCCCGGCCAGGATGGTTTCGGCGGTGCCGGCGAACACGTGCACGATCAGGTAGGCCGACAGCGTGCCGGTGATGGCGAAGAAGCGCCCCATGCCGCAGTTGATATAGTCGTACACCGAGCCGGTGGTGGGCAGGATGGCGGCGGCTTCGGCGAAGGTGGTCGACTGGGCGAGCATCATCAGCATGGCGATCAGCATGGCCACGGCGAACGCACCGCCGCCGATGCCGAAACCGGTGGTGGCGGTGAGGATCACCGGGCTGGCCATGATCAGGCCGATGGTGCTGGCCAGCGCGGTGGGGAACCCGACCGTGCCACGGTTCAGGTGCACGCTGAGGGTGTGGTTGAGCGACATGATGAGCGACCTCGAATGCCGTTGTTGTGGTTATGCGCCACTGTGCGCTGGCGGTTGACTGGCGTCTTGCCCGTGGCTGCCTGGGGTTTTGTTGCAGCCTGCCAGGGCACTTCTGGCCGTAGCCGGTTTGCCTGACACACCCTGCACTCAGGTTTTACGACCGCTTCGCGCTCGATCGTCGGCCAAGCCAACTCCCACGCCCTGCGGGCAGAAGCCGACCTCACAGCCCCAAACAATCTGCTTCTGGCCGCAAGGCCGTGGGAGCGGGCTTGCCCCGCGATCTGGCGCGAAGCGGCAGCAAAACCAGCGCACCCGATTTGCCTGACACACCCTGCACTCAGGTTTTACGACCGCTTCGCGCTCGATTGTCGGCCAAGCCAACTCCCACGCCCTGCGGGCAGAAGCCGACCTCACAGCCCCAAACAACCTGCTTCTGGCCGCAAGGCCGTGGGAGCGGGCTTGCCCCGCGATCTGGCGCAAAGCGGCAGCAAAACCAGCGCACCCGATTTGCCTGACACACCCTGCGGGCAGAAGCCGACCTCACAGCCCCAAGCAACCTGCTTCTGGCAAGCACCCCGGCACCTACCCGCCTGGCGCACACAATCAATCCATGTGGCAGCCAGATCAAAGACAGCCCCCACCGTCCCCGCCCTAAATGGCCACCACTCACGCCAACCCGGGGACCCCACCACCATGAACCTGCACCCTCACCTGCTTGCCGCCCTCAGCCTGGCTGCGCTGCTGGCCCAGCCATCAGCCCAGGCCATCGAGCTCCACGCCGATGACGAGTCCCACCTGAATGCCGACATCCTGGCGGTGTACGGCCTGTTCAACAGCCGCAAGAACTACGACGCCACGCCCGGCGGCTCGACCTGGCGCGAGGGCTTCATCAAGTATGGAATCAGCGGCGACCAGCGCCTGGCCGGCAACGGCAGTGCCTACGGCGCACTCAGCTGGGTCAGTTCCGCCACCTGGGGCGATGGCGACGCAGGCGGCAACACCGACGGCACCGAGCGCACCACCAAGCTGGAAGACGCCTACCTCGGCTGGCGCTCCGGCGAACTGTTCCCGTTGCTGGGCAAGGATGGCGTGGATGCCTCATTCGGCCGTCAGGTGGTCAAGCTGGGCCGCGGCTTTCTGATCAACGACGACGGCCCCAACCTCGGCAAAGGCCCCGCCGACGGCGCGCTGGACCGTGGCGGCGCCTATTACCTGGCGGCGCGCCACGCCTTCGACCGCACCGCCGTGCTGCGCCTGGGCGGCGAGCGTGGCGTGCACGCCAGCGCGCTGTGGCTCAAGTCCGACAACCGCGCCCAGGCCGAGACCGAACTGGCCGCCGGCACCCTGGACTACACCACCGCGGCCGGCACCCTGGGGCTGACCTGGGTTCACGGCCTGGGCGTGACCGAGCAATGGGCCAGCGAATTCCAGCGCCAACGCGACGGCATGGACACCTACAGCCTGCGCGGCGAAGGCAACGCCGGTATCGACAACGCCAGCTTCGCCTTCGAATACGCCTGGCAGGACAAGCAGGCCGGCCCGGAAAAGGCCTGGTACGCCGAGGCCGGCTACACCTTCGCCGAGCTGCCCTGGGCACCCAGCCTGACCTACCGCTACACCCGCTATTCCAAAGGCTGGGATGCCTTGTTCACCGGGCTGAGCACCGGCTACGGCACCTGGTTCCAGGGTGAGGTGGCGGCCAACTACGCGGGGCCGTTCAACAGCAATACCGGGGTGCATCACCTGGGCCTGGTGGCCAAGCCACTGGAGAACCTGACCCTGGGCGCGCTGTATTTCGACTTCGATACCCTGCACACACGCAACGCGCTGAACCTCGGTGCCCGCGAGCTGGACCTGTACGTGGAATGGGCAGTCAGCCCGCACCTGATCGTCAGCCCGCTGGTGGGGCTGTACCAGCCGAAAAAGGATGAGAACACGGGGGGCAATCAGGTGGGCGGCAATGGCACCAACCTGTACAGCCAGGTGACGCTGGCGATGCCGTTCTGAGTTGGCTGGGGCGACGGCCAGGGACATGTCCAAGGCCATCGCCCCCGGGGTTACACGGTCGCGTGGGCCTGTTGCTTGAGGCGTTCGGTGTCGACGCGCACGAACACCGAGTCGGCCGTCACGGTGAGCACGTCGCCGGCCCAGACTTCGCAGATGACCCGGCTCTTGCGCCCCACCTCACCCTCGACCCACGCCTTGAGCACCAGCTCCACGCCCATCGGGGTGGGCTTGAGGTAGGTCAGCGAAAGCTTGCCGGTGACGCAGTCGATGCGCGGCAGGCTGCCCGGCTCGCGGCCTTCGGCGCGGTAGTGCCAGGCCATGGCGGTCCAGTTCGAATGGCAGTCCACCAGCATCGCCAGCAACCCGCCGTACACCAGCCCCGGCCAGCCGGTGAAGGTGGCATCGGGTTCGTGCCGGCACAGCACGTGGCTGCCGTCCTCGGCCCAGTGGCTTTTCAGGTGCAGGCCGCTGGGGTGCGAGGTACCGCAGCCGTAGCACACGCCCTCTGGCGCGGCGAGGTCTTGCAGGGGTAAGGCTTGGGCGTTCATAGGCTTCCTGATTGTTTTTATGGAAAGTCAGACCGTCGATGGTAACGCTGCCAGGCCCGCGCGCGAAAGCGCCAGGGGCCGCCGCAGAGGCTCAGGCCTCCACCGGCAGCCCTGCCGCCTGCCAGTCCGGCAGGCCGCTGTCGAGCCGGCGCACCTTGAAGCCGTGCTCGCGCAAGGCCGCGGTGGCGGTACTCGACAGCACGCACCAGGGGCCCCGGCAGTAGGCAACGATCTCCTGGTCCTGCGGCAGTTCGGCCAGGCGCTGCTGCAGCTCGTCCAGTGGCATGCTGATCGCCCCCGGCAAGTGCCCCAGGGCGTATTCCTCGTGGGAGCGCACATCCAGCAGGGTGATGCTCTGCTCGTGCAGGCGCTGCACCAGTTCGTCGCGCGACATCGCCTCCAGGCGCTCCTGCGCACTCATGCTGTCGGCCAGCAGCTCGCGCACCGCCAGGCGGTTGTGCTCGGCGAACTGCCCCAGTGCCGCCAGCACCTCCAGGATCGGCCCACCACCCAGGCGGTACAGCACGCGCTTGCCGTCGCGGCGGGTCTGTACCACGCCGGCGCGACGCAGGTGCTGCAGGTGCTGGGAGGTGTTGGCCACGGACAACCCGCACAGTTCGGCCAGGCGCTCGACCGCACGCTCGCCCTGGGCGATGTGTTCGAGCAGGTGCAGCCGATGCGCATGGCCCAGGGTGCGGGCCAGCTCGGCGATATCGATGAAATGTTGCTGAGGAAGGTCGGTCATTGACAGGAAGCTATCATTCGCCAATCATTCAATCAATTCATTGAATGTTTTATTCAGGAGCAACGCCATGTCCCCTCTGCTTCACTTCATCGCCAGTGCCAGCCTGATCGGGCTGCTGGGCACGGCGCTGGCCGACCTGTGGGCCGAAACACAGAAGCGGGTGCTGAAGGTGCCCACGCCCAGCTGGCCGATGGTCGGGCGCTGGGTGGCGCACCTGCGCCATGGTCAGTTCACTCATGACAGCATCGCCAAGGCGCCGCCCGTACCGGGCGAAGCCCTGCTGGGCTGGGCGACGCACTATGTGATCGGGGTGCTGTACGCCGGGCTGCTGCTGGCGATCTTCGGCATCGGCTGGGCCCACAGCCCTACCCTGCTGCCGGCGCTGGCGATCGGTATCGGCACGCTGGTGGCGCCGTTCTTCATTCTGCAGCCGGGCATGGGCGCAGGCGTACTGGCCCGTCGCACCCCCAACCCCAAGGTGGCACGCCTGCGTAGCCTGGCAGCGCACACGGCGTTCGGGGTCAGCCTGTTCGTCGCGGCACTGCTGCTCAATGGCCTGGGCCTGATGCCCCGGGGCTGAGCTCAGGCCTCACGCTGGCACCAGGCGTCTATCAGTACGTCCAGCAATGCCTGCGCATCCGTGGTGTTGGCGTCGACCAGGGCAATGGCCCAGCCACAGCCGGCCAGCTCGAAGTGTTCGCGCCAGTTGGGCCACGCCACAAGCCCGGCCAGGTCGAAGGAAAACATGCCGCCCCGCTCGCCATGGCCGCCGTGAATCGACTCGCCCAGGCCGAATGGCTGCGGGTCGAAGGGCTTGAGGCTCACGTAGTACACGTGGTGGGTGTCGTGCTCCGGGGTGGGCGCGCGGTTGCACTGGGAGAAGTCCACCGACTGCCAGCCCAGCTCGCGCTCGTTCATCGGCTGTGCCTGCGCGAGCAGGTAGTCGAGCCCCAGCGTACGCCCACCCGGCCAACCGAGCTGGGTGGCACTGAAGGTTCGCTGGCGCGCCTTGCGTGGGTTGGCAAGCTCGCTCCAGCCCAGCTCGCGGGTCAGCACCAGGCCCTTGAGCAAGCGGTGCTCGCCATTGTTCAGCTCCAGCACGAACTGGCCGTAATCGGTGGGTATCACCCGCACCAGGTGCGTCGGTGCCCCGTGGTCCTGCCCCATGTCTTCTTCCCCTGATGTTACAAAGAATTTCGGCAACGCCGCAGGGTCTACCCAGTAGATCCCCACACAAGAGTCTGCCATGAAATTCGAACGCTTCGCCCAGGGCCTGGCCAAACAGGCCGGTCGCTCGCGCACCTTCCTCATCGCACTGGTACTGATCGTGGTCTGGGCCGTCACCGGGCCGTGGTTCGACTACAACGACACCTGGCAGCTGATCATCAACACCTCGACCACCATCGTCACCTTCCTGATGGTGTTCGTCATCCAGAACACCCAGAACCGCGACAACGACGTGCTGCACATCAAGCTCGACGAACTGCTGCGCTCGACCAAGGCGGCGCACAACGCGCTGATGAACCTCGACCAGCTGGACAACAGCCAGCTCAAGCAGTTGCTCAAGGAGTACCGGGAGATCGGCGAAGACCGCGCCACCGACCTGCCCGCCGATGAAACCGGGGGCAGGCGCGGCGACGCGCAGTGAGGCGGGCTACTGGTTGGCGCCGGTGAGGGTGTTGTAGCTGGTGATCAGGTTGCGGTAGTCGGGGATGTGGTTGGAGAACAGCGCGCCCAACCCCTCGACATCGTTGCGCCAGTCGCGGTGCAGTTCGCAGGCTGCGCCGAACCAGGTCATCAGTTGCGCACCGGCCGACGACATGCGGTCCCAGGCCGCGTCGCGGGTGATCGGGTTGAAGGTGCCGGAGGCGTCGGTGATCACGAACACCTCGAAGCCTTCGGCAATCGCCGACAGCGCCGGGAACGCCACGCACACCTCGGTGACCACACCGGCGATGATCAGCTGCTTCTTGCCGGTGGCCTTGACCGCCTTGACGAAGTCCTCGTTGTCCCAGGCGTTGATCTGGCCGGGGCGCGCGATGTACGGCGCGTCAGGGAACTGCGCCTTGAGCTCGGGCACCAGCGGGCCGTTGGGGCCGCTTTCAAAGCTGGTGGTGAGGATGGTGGGCAGTTTGAAGTACTCGGCCAGGTCGGCCAGCGCCAGCACGTTGTTCTTGAACTTGTCCGGCTCGATGTCACGCACCAGCGAGAGCAGCCCGGCCTGATGGTCGACCAGCAGCACGGCGGCGTTGTTCTTGTCCAGACGGGTGTAGGGAACACTCATGGTAATACTCCTTGCAGGGGTGGTCCGGCGCCGTGGCGCCGGAGTTGGGACAAACGTGAGTTGCATACAGACCCTAGTCGGCGCGTGTGACAGTGCCGCCGCCATTGGTCATCTGGCCGAAGCGCCCGGCGCGAAAATCGGCGAACGCCGCCTCGATCTCGGCATCGCTGTTCATCACGAACGGGCCGTAGCCGACGATGGGTTCATCCAGCGGCTCGCCGCTGAGCCACAGCACCGCCGCCTCGCTGTCGGCCTGCAGCAGCACTTCGTCGCCGGCACGCTCCAGCAGCACCAGTTGTGCCGGGCCCACCGAACGCTCGCCATTGACCGTGACCTGGCCGCGCAGCACCACCAGGGCGCTGCTGTGACCGGCCTGGGCAGGCAACCGCACGGGCTTGCCGGACTTGAGCTGCATGTCCCACACCTGCATCGGCGTGAAGGTGCGCGCCGGGCCGCGATGGCCGTGGTAGTCACCGGCGATCACCCGCAGGCTGCCGGCACCGCCGGGCAGCGCCACGCTGGGGATGTCGGCGGCCAGCAGGGTCTGGTAGCCGGCAGGGGCAGACTTGTGCCGGGCCGGCAGGTTGACCCACAACTGCACCATCTCCAGGGTGCCGCCACTGCGGGCGAACGACGGCGCATGGAACTCTTCATGCAGGATGCCGCCTGCGGCCGTCATCCACTGCACATCGCCCGGGCCGATCAGGCCGCCGGCACCGGTGGAGTCGCGGTGCTCCAGTTCGCCCTGGTAGACGATGGTCACCGTTTCGAAACCGCGGTGCGGGTGCTGGCCGACGCCGCGACGGGCGCTGGTGGGGGTGAAGGCATGGGGCCCGGCGTAGTCGAGCAGCAGGAACGGGCTGATGTGCTGGGCCAGGTTGTCGTAGGTGAACAGGCTGCGTACCGGGAAGCCGTCACCCACCCAATGCGGGTGCGGGCTGCTGTAGACGCCTTGGATCTTTTTCATGAGCTACCTCCTCTCGTGCATGAAGCCAACGATAAGGGCGCAACGCTGAAGGCGGTAGATAGCGTAAAGTGCCCTCAGCGTTCCATTTGGAGAACAGTGGTGGAAGACCTCAACGACCTGTACTACTTCGCCCAGGTGGTCGAGCACGGTGGCTTTGCCGCCGCCGGCCGTGCCCTGGACATGCCCAAGTCCAAACTCAGCCGGCGGGTGGCCGGGCTCGAGGAGCGCCTCGGGGTGCGCCTGATCCAGCGTTCCACCCGGCATTTTTCGGTAACCGACATCGGGCAGGCCTACCACCGCCATTGCGTGGCCATGCTGGTGGAGGCCGAGGGTGCGGCCGAGCTGATCGAGCGCCACCGTGCCGAGCCCCAGGGCATCGTGCGCCTGAGCTGCCCCACGGCGCTGCTGGATTTCTGGGTGGGGCCGATGCTGTCGCGCTTCATGGTGCAGTGCCCGCTGGTGCAGCTGCATATCGAGAGCACCAACCGCCATGTGGACCTGATCCAGGAAGGCATCGACATTGCGCTGCGGGTGCGGGTGCCGCCGCTGGAGAGCAGCGACCTGGTGATGAAGGTGCTGGCCAACAGCACGCAGTTGCTGGTGGCCGCGCCCGGCTTGCTGGCGTCGTTGCCCAGGCCCATCGTGCCCGCCGACCTGGCCGCCTTGCCGAGCCTGCACTGGGGCAACCCGCAGCGCGATTATCAATGGCAGCTCAATGGCCCGGACGGCGCCACGGCCAGCTTGCGGCACACGCCGCGGCTGGTGACCGACGACCTGGTGGTATTGCGCCAGGCGGCGCTGGCGGGCGTGGGGGTGGTGCACCTGCCACTGGTGGTGATCCGCGACGAGCTTGCCCGTGGCGAGCTGGTGCAGCCCACCCCGCACTGGGCACCGCAATGCGGGCTGGTGCACGCGGTGTTTGCCTCACGGCGCGGGCTGCTGCCTTCGGTGCGGCACCTGCTGGATTTTCTGGCCCAGGAGTTTGCCCAGAGCGGGATCGATTGATGTGCCAGGGTTTGCTGGCGCTATGCGCCAGATCGCGGGTCAAGCCCGCTCCCACGGGGATTGCGGCACTCTTTGAATAGGCGCTGTACCTGTGGGAGCGGGCTTGCCCCGCGATCGAATGCACAGCATTCGCTGATCCTGCACCCACCGATCATCAGGCATACTGCCCCCCCACCCTCAATCCCAACGCACCGCCATGCAGCCGATTGTCCCCCTGGCAGAAAACTACCCCCACGGCGAGCGCATCGCCCCGCACTGCCACAACCGCGCCCAGCTGATCCATGCCCTGAGCGGGGTGATCACGGTCAACTCCAGCCAGGGCTGCTGGGTGGTTCCGCCAGGGCGCGGCGTATGGGTGCCCGCCGCCGTCGAACACGACCTGAAGATGGCCGGCCAGGTCCGCATGCGCACCCTGTTCGTCGCCTCCGACGCGCGCCCCGACCTGCCGCTGACCTGCCGCGTGGTGGACATCCCGCCGCTGCTGCGTCAACTGATCATCAGCGCCATGCTCATCCCCGCCGACTACCCGCCCGGCGGGCGTGACGAGCGGGTGATGCAGTTGATTCTGGACGAGATCCGCGTGCTGCCGATTCTGGCCCTGCACGTGCCGCTGCCGGTCGACCCGCAACTGGCCGCGCTGTGCCAGGCCCTGCGCGACGACCCGGCCAGCCCCTGGAGCCTGCAGCGCGCCGCCGCCCACAGCGGCCTGAACGCACGCACCCTGACCCGCGCCTTCCAGCGCGAAACCGGCCTGAGCTTCATCCAGTGGCTGCGCCGCCTGCGCCTGCTGGCCAGCCTCGACGCGCTGGCCGCCGGGCACTCGATCCTGAACGTGGCGCTGGACCTGGGCTACGACAGCCCCAGCGCCTTCAGCGCCATGTTCCGCCGCACCCTGGGGGTCTCGCCCAGTGCCTACTTCGGCAAGACCCCAGCCTACGGCCAGCCCGACGCCGACTAGTCAGCGTGCATGCTGGCGCAGCAGCAGCGACGCCAGCGCACACACCGTCAACGCCACGCACGACACATAGAACGCATCCGAATACGCCATCAGGTAGGCCTGCTGATGCACCGTCTGGTCCAGCTGCGCCAGCACCTGCAGGTGCGCCGGGGCCTGTGCATCGAGCACCCCGCCGGGCAGACGCTGCTGCACGGGTGCATCGAACAGCGTCAGGCTCTCATTGATACGCTGCCCGTGAAACCGTTCGCGCAACGACACCAGCTGCGTCAGCAGCGCCGTGCCCACCGCACCGCCCAGGTTGCGCAGCATCGATATCAGCGCCGAGGCGGAGCCGGCCTGGGCCTTGTCCAGCCCTTTCACCGCCAGCACCGACAGCGCCACCATGATCAGCGGCTGGCCCAGCCCGCGCACCACCGTGGAGGGGATGATCACGTTCTTCGCCGCGTCCGCCGACAGGGGCGCCCCCAGCCAGCAGCCCAGCGCCATGATCGCGAAGCCGCTGGCCACCAGCACCTTGGCGTTGAGCCAGCGCATCAGGCGCGGCAGCAGCGGCGCCAGCAGCAACTGCACCATGCCGTAGGCGATCAGGCTGATGCCGATTTCGCGGGCGTTGTAGCCCTGCACCTGGGACAGGTAGTTGGGCACCAGAAACACCAGCCCGAAGGTCGCCGCCCCGAACACCGCCATGGCCAGGCTGGCCACGCCGAAGTTGTAGCTGGCCAGCAGGCGCAGGTTGATGAAGGGCCGCGCGCCCCACAGCTGGCGCTGCACGAACAGCGCCAGCGCCACCACGGCAATCACGCTGAAGGTGACGATGAACGCCGAATCGAACCAGTCCTCGCGCCCGCCCTCCTCCAGCACGATCTGCAGCGCGCCCAGCCCCAGCGCCATGGCCGCGATGCCCAGCCAGTCGGCGCCGCGCAACTGGGCGCGGTCGCCGGCCTGCGCCGGGATCGACCACGCCACCGCCGCCAGCAGCGCCACCCCGGGCAGCAGTTGCAGCAGGAAGATCCAGCGCCATGAATAGGCGTCTGTCAGCCAGCCGCCGATCGACGGCCCGGCGGCCTGGGCCACGCTGTTGGAGAGGCTGAACAAGGCCATGCCCAGGGCGATCTTGCTCGGCGGCAGCTCGGTGATGATCAATTGCATCGACAGCGGGATCAGCACCGCCCCCGAAGCGCCCTGGATCACGCGGATGGCGATCATCGCCTGCAGGTTCGGCGCCAGCGCGCAACTGACCGAGCTGATCAGGAACACCAGCGAGCCCACCAGCATCACCCGGCGCAGCGAGAACACCTGCACCAGCCAGGCGGTGAGCGGAATCATGGTGATTTCCGCCACCAGGTAGGCGGTGGAGATCCACGAGCCTTCCTCGAACGTCGCCCCCAGCGCGCCTTCGATTTCCGGCAGCGCGGCACTGGTGACGTGCACGTTCATGCCCGCCATGAAGCAGCCGAACAAGCCACCGATCACCGCCACCCACGCGCGCAGCGATACCTTGTCTTCAGTGCTCATCGCGCACCTGCGCCGTGCGCGTATCGATGGTGGCGATCACCGACATGCCCGGCAGCAGCCGCGGCGTGCCGGGTTCCACCGGGTCGAGGTGAATACGCACGGCAAAGCGCTGCACGATCTTGGTGAAGTTGCCGGTGGCGTTGTCGGGCGGCAACAGCGCGAACACCGCCCCCGAGCCGGGCGAGACGCTGTCGACCGTGCCCTGCCAGTGCCGGCCGAAGGTGTCCACCTCCAGGGTCGCGCGCTGCCCCGGGCGCATGTGTTCGAGCTGGGTTTCCTTGAAGTTGGCCACCACGTAGGCCTGCTCCACCGGTACCACTGCCAGCAGTGGCAGGCCGGGGCTGACGTACTGCTGCACACGCACCTTGCGCTGCCCCACCACGCCGTCGAAGGGCGCCCGTACCTGGGTGTCGGCCAGGGCGTTCTCGGCCAGGGCCAGGGCCGCCTCGGCCTGTTCCAGCTCGGCCTCGCGGCGCACCAGTTCGGCTCGGGCCTCGCGCTGCTGGCTGGCCAGCACCTGGTGGCGGGCCCGCTGCATCGCCCAGCCGGCGTCCGCGCCCTTGAGCGTGGCCTGCGCCTGGGTGCGTGTGGTGCTGGCGCGTTCGGCACGCTGGGCACTCACCGCGTTCATGCCGATCAACTGGCGGTAACGCTGCCAGTCGAGTTCGGCGCGCCGCGCCTCGGCACCGCCCGCCTCGCGCTCGGCGGCGGCACGGGCAATCGCCTGCCCTTGCCCCTCCAGCTGCGCCGCCAGGGTCACCAGCACGGCCTGCTGCGCCTGCACCGAAGCGGTACTGGCGGCCAGCGCCGCACGGGCCTGGCGCACCTGCTGGCGATAGTCGCGGTCGTCCAGCTGTACCAGCAGGTCGCCGGCCTTGACCACGGCATTGTCGGCCACGCTGACCTGGGCCACATAGCCCCCCACCCGCGCACTGATCGGCGCCCAGTCGGCGCGCACGTAGGCATCGTCGGTCTGTTCGTTGAAGCGCCCGCTGTGCCACACATACAAGGCAACCCCTAGTACCGCCAGCGTGCCGGCTGCGCCCAGGGCGCGGCGCAGCGTCATCACGCGCACGCGCTCGGTGGCTTGGGTAACCGGTGGTTCGGGGCTGACCGCCTGGTTCATGTTCGTGCTCCCTGTTGTTGTTCAAGGATGCACTCTAAGGGGGTCAGCGGTTGGCGTTCGCTAGCGTACAGGCCAGTATTCGTCGCGAAATGGACAACCTGCCATCAGCCCAGCAGGTAGGTTTGCACCTCGTGCGCACAGGCCTGCGGATCTTCCTGCATGAAGCAGTGCCCGCCGGGCACCTCGCGCAGCTCGACCCTTGGGTTCAGACGCGCCCAGCGCGCCAGCGACACGGGTACGAAGGGATAGGTGGTGATGCCATGCAGCACCCGTGCGGGTGTCTGCACCTGGGCCAGGGCAGCCCACAGCCCGCGCGGGAACGAACTGAACACGTCCACTTCGCGCGCAGGCCGGCACTTGAGCACTACCCCTTCGCCGCAGTCGCCGATGGCGTGGTCCACATAGGCCTGCAGCGCCTCGTCGTGCCAGCCCTTGAAAATGCCGCGCCCGTGCAGCGCGGCGTAGGCCGCCTCGCGGTCGGGCCAGTGGCTGCGCCGGGTGGCGGCCTTGCGTGCCAGGCCGTGGCGACGGTGCATGCCGAACAGCGTGGCCACGCTCATCACCCCCAGCATCGAGCGGCTGAACACCACAGGGTCAAGCAATACCGCCCGCTGAAACAGGCCCGGTTGCAGCGCCAGCATCAAGCCGGTCAGCACCCCGCCGAAACTGTGGCCCATGGCAAAGCACGCCACCTGCCCGTATTCGCCACGGCCTGTCTGGAAGGCCTCGATCGCCAGCGCGGCGCTGCGGTTCCAGCCCACGAAGGCGCCGCCATGATCGCTGTCGCCATGGCCCTGCACATCGCACAGCCACAGGTCGAAATGCTCGGCCAGGCGCTCCAGCAACGGCTGGTAGGCCAGGCAGCAGAACCCGGTGCCGTGGATGAAATGCAGCAGCGGCTTGCCGCTGGCGGGTGAGCGCCAGCCGCGCAGCGTGAAGTGTTCGGCGCAGTCATGCGACCAGGGGATCAGTTCCATCGGGACTCGCTGTGGGGGTTACACAAAACCGGATTCTACAAACAGCAGTGGATACAGCGATAGCACCAGCAGTGCGGCCATCAGCCAATTGAACAGCTTGAGCCAGCGTGGGTCCTGCAGCACGGTGCGCAGCGCGCTGCCGAACATCACCCACACGCACACGCTGGGCAGGTTGACCACGGCGAACACCGCGGCGATCACGATCACGTTGGTCAGGTAGCCCTGGCTGGGTGCATAGGTGGTGATGGCGCCCACAGCCATGACCCAGGCCTTGGGGTTGACCCACTGGAAGGCTGCCGCGCCCCAGAAACCCAGGGGCTTGCGCGTGCCGGGGTCGGCGCTGGTCAGCGGGCCGGAATTGGCGATCTTCCAGGCCAGGTACAGCAGGTAGCTGGCGCCCACGTAGCGCAGCACGCCGTAGGCCAGCGGGTAGGCCTTGAACAGCTCGCCCAGGCCAAGGCCCACCGCCAGTACCAGCACCATGAAGCCGATACTGATGCCCAGCGCGTGGGGAATGGTGCGACGCACACCGAAGTTCACGCCGGAGGCCAGCAACATGGTGTTGTTGGGGCCGGGGGTGATCGAGGAGACGAAGGCGAACAGCACGAAGGCCATCAGCAGGTTGAGCGAGGTGAGCATGGCGGGTGTCCGGCGGTGTGTTGTTGTGAAGTGACACTAACCAAGTCGGTGCGCAGCGCTGCGATACAGTTGGGGGCAATTGTGGCACTACACTTGGCGAGCCCTCACCACCCTCCAGGCTTCCCGTGCCCTCGACCGGTAATTGCCTTAGGATAACCCTCCTCGATTTCCGGAACAGAAGCCCCGCCATGCCCGTACATATCCGCCCAGCGCGCGTCGAAGACGCCAGCCAGATCCTCACCTTCATCACCGAGCTTGCCGAGTACGAGCGTGCCCGCCACGAGGTGATCGCCACGGTCGCCGATATCGAGCGCACGCTGTTCGGCGAAGGCAGCAGCACCCAGGCGCTGATCTGCGAGCGTGACGGCCAGGCCATCGGCTTTGCGGTGTACTTCTTCAGTTATTCGACCTGGCTCGGCACCCAGGGCATCTACCTCGAAGACCTGTACGTCACGCCCCAGGCCCGCGGCACGGGTGCGGGCAAGGCGTTGCTGCGCCACCTGGCGCAAGAGGCCTGTGCCAAGGGCTGCGGGCGCCTGGAGTGGAGCGTGCTGGACTGGAACGAACCGGCCATCCAGTTCTACAAGTCCATCGGCGCGCAGCCGCAGGACGAGTGGGTGCGTTATCGCATGGAAGGTGAAACGCTGCGCAGCTTCGCCCAGGGTTGAGACCACGCCATGTTCTTTCGATTGGCCGCCGACGGGCTGGTACTGTTTCATCTGACGTTCATCGTGTTCGTGATGCTGGGCGGGTTGCTGGTGCTCAGGTGGCCGCGGCTGTGCTGGCTGCACCTGCCGGCCGTGACCTGGGGCGTGCTGGTGGAGGTGCTGCACCTGCCCTGCCCGCTGACCGAATGGGAAAACCGCCTGCGTGCAGCGGCGGGTGACACCGGCTACCCCGACAGTTTTGTGGAGCATTACCTGATACCGCTGATCTACCCGGCCAAGCTGACGGCAGGCATCCAGCTGTGGCTGGGGGCATTGGTGTTCGTGGTGAATGCGGGGGTCTATGCGTGGTTGTGCTACTCGCGCAGGCGCCGTGCCTTGCGGTGAGTGCTCAGGCCGCTTCGCCGGCAAGGCCGGCTCCTACGGGAGCCTGCCTTGCCGGCGAAGTGGTCACCACAGCACCTGAATCAGGCGCTCACCTCCTCCCGCGCCGCATAGCGCTGGGCCAGCACCGCACACACCATCAGCTGGATCTGGTGGAACAGCATCAGCGGCAAAATCATCGCGCCAATCGCCCCCCCGGCAAACAGCACCTGGGCCATCGGCACACCGGTGGCCATGCTCTTCTTGGAGCCGGCAAACAGGATGGTGATGCGGTCTTCCACGTTGAACCCCAGCCGCTTGCCCAGCAACTGCGTGCACCACAGCACCACCGCCAGCAACACGCAGCACACCAGCGCCAGCCCCAGCAGCCGCACCAGCGGCACCGACTGCCACAACCCGCTGATCACCGCGTCGCTGAACGCGGTGTACACCACCAGCAGGATCGAGCCCTGGTCGACGGTCTTCAGCCAGCGTGCATTGCGCGCCACCCAGGCGCCGATCCAGCGCCGCGCCAGTTGCCCGGCCACGAACGGCACCAGCAGTTGCAGCACGATCTTCAACACCGCATCGAGGTTGGACCCGGTATCGCCCTGCACGCCCATCAGCACCATCACCAGCAGCGGCGTCAGCACGATGCCCAGCAGGCTGGAGGCCGCCGCGCTGCAGATCGCCGCCGGGATGTTGCCCCGCGCCAGCGAGGTGAAGGCAATCGCCGACTGCACGGTGGCCGGCAATGCGCACAGGTACAGCACGCCCAGGTACAGCTCGTCGCCCACCAGCGGCAGGAACAGCGGCTTGAACAGCATGCCCAGCAGCGGAAACATCACGAAGGTGCAGCCAAAAACCAGCAGGTGCAGGCGCCAGTGCCCTGCCCCGGCCGCCACCGCCTCGCGCGACAGCTTGGCGCCGTGCAGAAAGAACAGCAGCCCGATGGCCAGGTTGGTCAGCCAGCCAAACACCACCGCGCCCTGGCCCTCGCAGGGCAGCAAGGTGGCCAGTGCAATCACGCCGAGCAGGGCCAGGGTGAAATTGTCGAACAGCAACCGCAGGTGTTTCATGTCACGTCCTGTCTTGTTATTGGGATGGCGCAGACGGTAAGGTTTCTTTTCTTTTCCGACTAACGACAGAACCCCAAGAGTGTCGCCCAAAGGACAACCCCACGCCCCGCGCATCCCGCCCCTGAGCGAGCTCAAGGTACTGCCGCGCCCGCTGTACGGGCAGGCGCAGTCGCTGGCCAACATCGCCCTGGGCTTTCGTCACAAGCATGCCTGGGGGCAACTGTCGTATGCGGCCCAGGGCGTGCTGCATGTGCACACCGGCGCCGGACGCTACGTGGTGCCGCCGCAGCGCGCGGTGTGGATCCCGGCGCATACCCCCCACCAGGTCAGCTGCGCCGACGACACCTGCATCCGCAGCCTGTACATCGAGCACAGCGTGTGGCCGGGCACCCAGTGCCGGGTGATCGGCGTGAATGCCTTGCTGCGCGAGCTGATCCGCACCTTCAGCGGCCTGCCGGTGGCCTACGACACCGAGGGCGCAGACGGGCGCCTGGTCGCCGTGCTGCTCGACCAGCTGGCCAGCGCCCCGCAGGAAGACCTGATTCTGCCGCTGCCCCAGGACACCCGCCTGCGTGCGCTGTGCCGGCGCCTGCAGGCACACCCCGAGGACAGCACCGGGCTGGCAGCCTGGAGCCTGAAGTACGGCGTTTCGGAAAAGACCCTGAGCCGGTTGTTTCTGCGTGACACCGGCATGACCTTTCGTACCTGGCGCCAGCGCATGCGCCTGCTCAGTGCGCTGCCAGCACTCAGCCGCGGCGAGCGCGTCACCGACGTGGCCCTGGCCTGCGGCTACGAATCGCTGTCGGCCTTTATCGCCGCCTTTGGCAAACAGTTCGGCCTGTCACCGGGCGAATTCCTCCAGACCCACCGGAAACCCATTACGTGAACCTGTTCAAACCGCATCACCTGCTGAGCGGCCTGCTGCTGGCCAGCCCTGCCGCCTGGGCCGCCACCGTGCCTGACAACCTCGACAACCTGGTAGAGGCCGCCAGCCAGGCCGTGATGCAGGAGCACGCGATACCCGGCATGGCCGTGGCCCTGACAGTCAATGGCCAGCACCACTACTACGACTTCGGTGTGGCCTCGCGCGACAGCGGCCAGGCCGTCGACCGCGACACCCTGTTCGAACTGGGCTCGATCAGCAAGACCTTCAACGTCACCCTGGCGGCCTATGCCCAGGCCACCGGCAAGCTGAAGCTGACCGACAGCCCGGCCAGCTACCTGCCCGAACTGCGCGGCCGGGCCCTGGAAAACACCAGCCTGCTGAACCTGGCGACCCACACCGCCGGCGGCTTCCCGCTGCAGTTGCCGGACAGCGTGCACGACAACGGGCAACTGATGCGCTACTTCAAGCACTGGACCCCGAGCTACCCGGCAGGCACCCGGCGTACCTATGCCAACCCGAGCATCGGCCTGCTCGGGGTGATCAGCGCCCGCCAACTGGACATGAGCTACCGGTCCGCCCTGCAGGACCTGCTGTTTCCGGCGCTGGGCCTGAACAACACCCATCTGCAGGTACCTGCCAACTGGCAGCGTATGTACGCCCAGGGCTATACCCGCGACAACGTCCCCGCCCGGCTGAGCCCTGCGGTGCTGGCCGACGAAGCCTACGGGGTGAAGTCCAGCAGTGACGACATGCTGCGCTTTGTCGAGGCGAACATGGGCCTGGAGAAACTCGATACGCCCCTCAAGCAGGCCATTGCCGCCACCCATACCGGCTATTACCAGGTGGGCCCCATGACCCAGGACCTGATCTGGGAGCAGTACCCCTACCCGGTCGCATTGCAGACCCTGCTCGACGGCAATGCCAGCCGCATGGCCCTTGAAACCCTCGACGTCACGCCGCTGCAACCCCCGCTGGCCCCGCAGCAGGCGGTGTGGATCAACAAGACCGGCTCTACCAACGGCTTTGGCAGCTACGTGGCGTTCGTGCCCTCGCAGCGGATCGGCATCGTGATCCTGGCCAACAAGAACTACCCCAACGAAGCGCGGGTGAAGCTGGCCTACCAGATCCTCGGCGCCTTGAACGAAGGTAGCCACTGACCGTGAGCAAACCGGTACGCGACACCCTCAAGCTGCTGTTGCTGCTGGCCGGGCTGTGGGGCTTCGCGCGCCTGCCGCCGAGCCTCGGAGCGAACCTGATACTGGTCGGCGGGCTGGCGGCCGGCGGCATCTATGCGCTGCTGAACCTGTCGCGCCTCTTCGCCTTTCTCAGCTACTGGCCAGGGTCGTTGCTGTACAGCGTGGTCGTGGTGTACCTGTGCAAGCTGTCTGCGCAACGGATGCTCAATGCGCGCTTTGGCATCGAGGTGGACTACCTGGACAACGCGGCGGTGGTGTATGGGGCACTCTATTCCATCCCGTTCTCGCTGATGCTGCTGGGGGTCTACCTGCTGTTGCCCCAGTGGCTGCGCAGGGCGGCTGGCAGACTACGCCCCGGCGCCGCCCCGGCCCCGGCGCAAAAAGTGCCGACGTTCGAACCCTTCTTTGCCGCGGCCCTGGTCTGTTGTGCGGGGTTCGCCCTGCAGCAGCTGGACGAGGGCCTGGAGTACGCCCTGATCGTCGATGCCATGCCCGCCTCCAACTGCGGCCCGGTCGACGCGGGCACTGCATGGCTGCGCAAGAACCACAGCCAGTGCTACAGGCTGCAGGGCAACCCGTTCACCGGCACCTTCAGCCTGCAGCAGGTCGACAGCCCGGCGCCCTGATGCTGCGTGCAGTGAACCTCTGCCGCACCCCGCCCCTCGAATGCTCAGGGGCCAGCGTTGGCCCGACCCCATGCGACGGTGCCTTCGATGAGTTTTACCCTGTGGATCGCCGTGTTCGGCGCCGTGTTGCTGATCCTGGCCCTGACCTCGTCGTACCTGCGCTGGATGCCGGTGACCACCTCGGCGGTGTGCCTGCTGCTGGGCATCGGCATCGGCCCGCTGGGGCTGGGCCTGTTGCACCTGGACCTGGACCACGCCGCCGGCTGGCTCAAGCACCTGACCGAAGTCGCGTTGCTGTTCTCGCTGTTCATCAGTGGCCTGAAGCTGCGCCTGCCGCTGCGCAGCCGTGTCTGGCGGGTGGCATTCGGCCTGGCCGGCCCGGTGATGCTGCTGAGCATCGGTGGCTTCAGCGTGGTGCTGCACTACCTGGGTGACATGGCGTGGGCGCCGGCCCTGCTGATCGGCGCCATCCTTGCGCCCACCGACCCGGTGCTGGCAGCGCTGGTGCAGGTCAACGATGCGCAGGACCACGACCCGCTGCGCTTCGGCCTGTCGGGCGAGGCCGGGCTCAACGACGGCGTGGCCTTTCCCTTCGTGCTGCTGGGCTTGCTGCTGGTGCAGGGCCAGGCCGTCGACGGCTCGGCGCTGTTCACCTGGTTGTGGCGCGACCTGCTGTGGGCGATGCCGGTGGGGTTGCTGGTGGGCTACTGGATGGGCAAGTTGCTGGGGCGCCTGACCCTGACCCTGCGCATCAGCCATGCCGACAGCACGCTCACCCCCAACGACTACCTGGCACTGGCGCTGATTGCACTGGCGTATGTGGTGGCCGACACCCTGCACGCCTATGGGTTTCTGGCGGTGTTTGCCGCCGGGCTGGGGCTGCGCCAGGCCGAGGTGAGCTTCACCGGCGGTTCGCAGACCCCGTCCGAGCACCTGGCGCAACCGGTGGCCGGGCACCTGGAAGCCGCGCCGGAGAATGCGGTGCATGGCGACCTGGACAACCTCGAAGACACCCAGGTGGCGGCCGGGGTGATGATGGGCGACATGCTTGCCTTCGGCAGCCTGGTGGAGCGGGTGATGGAAGTGTTTCTGGTGACCGTGCTCGGCGTGGCGCTGGCCAGCCACTGGGACTGGCGCGCACTGGGCTTTGGCCTGGCGTTGTTCTGCGTGGTGCGCCCGTTGAGCGTGTTGCTGATGCCTTGGGGCAGCCTGCTCGACTTGCGCCAGCGGCTGATGGTCGGCTGGTTCGGCATTCGTGGCATCGGCAGCCTGTTCTACCTGTTCTACGCCCTGAGCCACGGCCTGGGCGGCACGCTTTCGGCGCAGTGCCTGAACATCACGCTGTCGGTGGTGGCGTTGAGCATCGTGGTGCATGGCCTGAGCACGCAACCGATGCTGAACTACTACGGGCGGCGCGGCTGACCGCCCCTGCTGGCGAAATACCCTTCGCACTTGACCTGCTGCCCCCCTGAACTAGAGTCAAAGGCTGCCCATCAAGGACAGATGGCTGCAGATAGGCGACGTTATCTGCGCGTTCAAGGATGCCAACTAATGGAGTAGTGGCAATGAGCAAACCTGCATCGACCCCTTTCATCCATACCCTTATCAACGACCTCGGCGCTGCCGCGATGTTGCCCAACATCATGCTCGGCGAAGAACTGGGCCTGTACCGGGCCATGGCCGACGGCCAGCCGGTGACCGCCCAGACCCTGGCCACACGCACTGGCTGCAATGCCCGCCTACTTCGCGAATGGCTCAACGCCCATGCCGCCTCTGGCTACATGCAGCACAACGACGAACATTTCAGCCTTGACGAGCAGCAGGCCCAGGCCCTGGCCCATGAGGACTCCGCCACCTACATTGCTGGCGGCACCCAGGCCATCGCCTCGATGGTGCTCGACAAGGACAAGCTGGTGGCGGCGATGCGCGGCGACGGTGGCCTGGCATGGGGCGACCATCATGCGTGCATGTTCGGTGGCGTCGAGCGCCTGTTCCGGCCTGGCTACCGCAACCATCTGGTGGGCAGCTGGCTGCCGGCACTGGAGGGTGTGGTGGACAAGTTGCACGCCGGGGCCCTGGTGGCAGACATCGGGTGTGGTCTTGGCACCTCGACGCTGCTCATGGCCGAGGCCTTTGCGGCTTCGCATTTCGACGGCATCGACTACCACGCGCCCTCGGTGGCCACTGCCGGCCAACGGGCCAGGGACAGCGGCCTGACCGAACGGGTGCGCTTCACCCAGGCCAGCGCCAAGGACTACCCTGGCCGCGATTATGACCTGGTGTGCTTCTTCGACTGCCTGCATGACCTGGGCGACCCGGTGGGTGCGGCCAGGCATGCCTGGCAGGCACTCAAGCCGGGGGGCACGCTGTTGCTGGTGGAGCCGTTTTCGAATGATCGGCTGGACGACAACCTCAACCCGGTGGGGCGTTTGTTCTATGCGGTATCGACGTTTCTGTGCACGCCCAATTCACTGTCGCAGGAGGTGGGTTTGGGGCTTGGCGCGCAGGCGGGTGAGGCGCGCATTCGGGGTGTGCTTGAAGCGGCGGGGTTCAGCCACATGCGCCGGGCGTGCGAGACGCCGTTCAACCTGATACTGGAGGCGCGCAAGTAGAGGCGACGCGGCAATCGGGTGTCGAGCCACCAGGGCTGACAACTGCGATCCTGCAGGCCAGGGTGCGTTGCAACCAATGTGGGAGCCGGCAAGGCCGGCTCCCACATTTTTAAAACCACCCTGGGCTGCAGGATCGCCATGGCACAACCCGATGTACCCACCTGCCCCAACCTGGCCTACCCTTCACCCATGCTCATCGTCGAAAACCTGCACAAGACCTTCACCACCGCCCAAGGCACCCTGCCGGTGCTGCGCGGTGTCGATCTGCACCTGCCCGCCGCCACCAGCCTGGCGCTGATGGGCGAGTCCGGCAGCGGCAAGAGCACGCTGCTGCACCTGATAGCCGGCCTCGAACGCCCCGACAGCGGGCGCATTCTGTTCGACGGCCAACCGCTACACACCCGCACCGAAGCCGGGCTCGCCCACTGGCGCCGACAAGGCATCGGCCTGGTGTTCCAGCAATACAACCTGATCAGCAGCCTGGACGTGGCCGCCAACCTGGCCTTCCAGGCGCGCCTGGCCGGCCGTCATGACCCGGCCTGGGTCACCCACCTGGCCGAGCGCCTGGGCCTGGCGCCGCTGCTGCAACGCTACCCCGAGCAACTCTCCGGCGGGCAGCAACAACGCCTGGCAATCGGCCGCGCACTGGCCTCGCGCCCCGCGCTGGTGCTGGCCGACGAACCCACCGGCAGCCTCGACGAAGCCAGCAGCGAAAACGTGCTCGACCTGCTGCTGGAGCTGGTCGGGGCAAGCAACAGCAGCCTGTTGATGGTCACCCACAGCGCCCACCTGGCCACCCGCCTGCACCAGCGCCTGACCCTGCACCTGGGCCGGGTACGCGCATGATCGGCCTGTGCCTGCAGGCGCTGCTCAGCCACTGGCGGCGCCACCCCCTGCAATGCGCCAGCATCCTCACCGGGCTGTGGCTGGCTACCACCCTGTGGGCCGGGGTCCAGGCGCTCAACCAGCAGGCCCGCGCCGACTACGCGCGGGCCAACGCGCTGCTGACCGGCGCAGCGCAGGCGCAGGTAAGCCCACGCCACGGCGAACGCTTCGACCAGCACGCCTACATTCAACTGCGCCGGGCCGGCTGGCCGGTGTCGCCGGTGCTCGAAGGCCGCCTGCGCTTTGCCGGCGCCGAACCGGTCAGCGTGAAGCTGCTGGGCATCGAGCCGCTGAGCCTGCCACCCGGCAGCGCCATCGCCGGCCAGGCCGCCCAACGCATCGACCCCGCCGCCTTCATCGGCCCACCGGGCCAGGCATGGATCGCACCCGACACCCTGCAGCGCCTTGGCCTGGCGCCCGGTGCCGAACCGCTGAGCGGCGACGGCCAGCGTCTGCCGCCGTTGCAGGTACAGGCGCAGCTGGCCCCGGGGGTAATGGTGGTCGACATCGGCCAGGCCCAACGCCTGCTGCAGGCACCGCAACAGCTCTCGCGACTGCTGATACCCGCCGGCTACACCCCGCCCGCGCTGCCCGAGGGCCTGAACGAGCTACTGGTGGTGCAGGCCGCCAGCGACACCGACGACCTGCAACGGCTGACCGAAAGCTTCCACCTCAACCTCACTGCGCTGGGCCTGCTGGCCTTCCTGGTGGGGCTGTTCATCGTGCATGCGGCCATCGGCCTGGCCCTGGAGCAGCGCCGCAGCCTGTTGCGCACCCTGCGTGCCTGCGGCGTGAGTGTGCGTGCGCTGGTGACTGCGCTGGCCATCGAACTGGGGCTGTTCGCGCTGCTGGCCGGGCTGGCCGGGGTGGCCTGCGGTTACCTGCTGGCCAGCCTGCTGCTGGGTGACGTGGCCGCCAGCCTGCGCGGCCTGTATGGCGCCCAGGTGGCCGGGCACCTGAGCCTGCCGCTGCACTGGTGGCTGAGCGGGCTGGCCATCAGCCTGCTCGGGGCAGCACTGGCCGGTGCCGGCAGCCTGCTGCGCGCCGCGCGCCTGCCGCTGCTGGCGCTGGCACAGCCCCAGGCCTGGCGCCAGGCGCAGGTGCGCTGGCTGCGACGCCAGGCACTGCTGGCGCTACTGCTGCTGGCCGTGGCCCTGGGGTGCTGGCGCTGGGGCGCGAGCCTGCCGGCGGCCTTCACCCTGCTGGCCGCCTTGCTGCTGGGCGCCGCGCTGATGCTGCCACTGCTGCTCGATGGCGCCCTGGCGCTGTTGCAGCGGCTGTGCCACCGGCCGCTGGCGCAGTGGTTCGTGGCCGACAGCCGCCAGCAACTGCCGGCCCTGGCACTGGCGCTGATGGCGTTGCTGCTGGCGCTGGCCGCCAGCGTCGGGGTGGGCAGCATGACGTCCGGGTTCCGCCAGACCTTTCTGGGCTGGCTCGATCAACGGCTGTCGGCCGAGCTCTACGTGACCCCGCATGACACCGCCCAGGGCCTGGCCATCGCGGCCTGGCTACCCACCCAGCCAGGGGTGCGCGCCGTGCTCGCGCAGTGGCGCACCGAAGTGCGCGTAGGCGGCGCCCCGGTGCAAGTGCAGGGGGTGATCGACCACCCGGCCTACGCGCAGCACTGGCCGCTGCTCGAACAGCGCAGCGAGGCGTGGCGCCAGTTGGCCAGCGGCGCCGGGGCGATGCTCAGCGAACAATTGGCGCGGCGCCTGGCGCTGGGCCTGGGCGATCGCCTGAGCTTGCCCGGCGCTGCACCCCTTGACGTGGTGGCCGTATACGCCGACTACGGCAACCCGCGCGGGCAGGTGCTGGTGAACGCCGACTGGCTGCGGCGCACCTGGCCCGAGGCCACGCTCAACACCCTCAACCTGCGCGTGGCGGGCGAGCAGGTGGCGACGCTCAAGGCCGCGCTGCAGCAACGCTATGCGCTGGACGGCACCCGGCTGGTGGACCAGCGCACCCTCAGGCGCTGGTCGGTGGAGGTGTTCGAGCGCACCTTCGCCGCCACCGCCGCACTCAACAGCCTGACCCTGGGCGTGGCCGGCGTGGCCCTGTTGATCAGCCTTTTGACCCTGGGCCAGAGCCGGCTCGGCCAGTTGGCGCCGCTATGGGCACTGGGCGTCAGGCGCCAGCACCTGGCCTGGCTGTCGCTGGGGCAGACGCTGCTGCTGGCCAGCCTGACCGTGCTGCTGGCAATTCCCCTGGGCCTGCTGCTGGCCTGGTGCCTGGTGGCGGTGGTCAACGTGCAGGCGTTCGGCTGGCGCCTGCCGTTGCAGGTGTTCCCTGGCCAGCTGCTGCAACTGGCGCTGCTGGGCCTGTTCACCGCCCTGCTCGCCGCCGCCGGGCCCCTGTGGCAACTGGCCCGCCGCCAGCCCGCCGAACTGCTGAGGCACTATGCCGATGGAACCTAGACACTGGGGCGTCCTGCTGCTGTGCCTGCTGCTGGGCGCCTGCGACCCCTCGCCACCGCCACCCGCCGGTTTTGCCGGCCTGGGCCAGGACGCCGCAGCATTTGCCCCGGTGGTGCGCGGCCGACCGTTGCAGTTCCCGCGTGACCACGGCGCCCATGCGGGGTATCGCATCGAATGGTGGTACGTGACCGCCAACCTGCGCGATGCACAGGACCGCGACTGGGGTGCGCAATGGACGCTGTTCCGTTCGGCGCTGCGCCCCGGCGCCGAACAGCCGGGCTGGGCCAGCCCCGCCGTATGGCTGGGGCACGCGGCGTTGAGCGGGCCGTTTGGCCATCAGTTCAGTGAAACGATGGCGCGTGGCGGTGTCGGCCAGGTGGACGTACAGGCGCAACCGTTCAAGGCCTGGATCGACGACTGGTCGCTGCAGGCGGTGGGCGGCCAAGGCATCGAGCAGTTGCAGATGCGCGCAGGCGGCAAGGGCTTCAGCTACGACCTGCAACTGAGCAGCCAGCAGCCCCTGGTGCTGCAGGGCGATCAGGGCTACAGCGAGAAGTCCGGCCAGGGCCAGGCGTCGTATTACTACAGCCAGCCGTTCTATACAGTGCGCGGTGAAGTACAGCACGAGGGCCGGCGCGTCGAGGTGACCGGCAACGCCTGGCTCGACCGCGAATGGAGCAGCCAGCCGCTGGCCCCCGACCAGCATGGTTGGGACTGGTTTTCGCTGCACCTGGACAACGGCACGCGGCTGATGCTGTTCCAGGTCCGTCAGGCCGATGCACAACCGTACCGGGCAGGCACCTGGATTGCCGCCGACGGCAGCAGCACCGCGCTCAACGGTGCGCAGATCGTGCTTGAGCCGCTGGCCCGCACCCAACTGGTCGACGGCCCGCAGGTGCCCACGCGCTGGCGGGTGCAGGTGCCCGACCGGCAGCTGGACATCGAGGTCGACGCCCTGGTGCCGCAGGCCTGGATGGGCACCCGCTTTCCCTACTGGGAAGGGCCGGTGAAGGTACAGGGCAGCACGGCCGGGCGTGGCTACCTGGAAATGACCGGCTATTCGCGCTGAGCGCCACCGACGCAGCGGCTATTCTTGCCTGAACGCCCCCTTGCCTGGAGTTGCACCATGCCTGGCCTGTCTACTTCCGCCCCCCGTGGCTGGACGCAGTGGTGCAAACCGCTGGCGTTCCTGCTGGTGGCCGCCATCGGCCTGTACTACGTGAAATGGTCGCCCTACTACGCCAAGTCGTTTGTTGCCGCCGACAGCCACAGCATCGGCGCCTCGATCCTGGACGATCACCAGTACGCACCGCTGACGGCAGCGCTGGCGTATGCCCAGGTGTATTTCCTGGCCATCTGGAAGGCGGCGCTGCTGGCGGTGATCCTCGGCTCGCTGGTTCAGGTGCTGATACCGCGGGACTGGCTGCTGCGCCTGTTCGGCAAGGCCGGGCTGGGCTCGACCCTGCGTGGCGGCCTGTTCGCCCTGCCGGGCATGATGTGCAGTTGCTGCGCGGCACCGGTGGCTGCCGGGCTGCGTCGGCAGAATGTGTCGGTAGGCGCGGCGCTGGCGTTCTGGATCGCCAACCCGGTGCTCAACCCGGCCACGCTGGTGTTCATGGGCTTCGTGCTGGGCTGGGAGTTCAGTGCCCTGCGCCTGGTGGCGGGTGTGGTACTGGTGGTGGGGGTGTCGCTGTTCGCCCAGCGCATCTCGCGCCCGGACGTACTGCCCGAACCCGCGGTGGACGCGGCCAATGTGGCCAGTACCCCGGTGCCCGGCAGCCTGCTGGCACGCTGGATGAAAACCCTGTGGCAGCTGTTCTGGACCACCATCCCGATCTATGTGCTGGCCGTGCTGGTACTGGGCGCGGCGCGGGTATGGCTGTTTCCGCATGTCGAGGGCGGCATGGGTTCAGGGCTGGTGTGGCTGGTACCGCTGGCGGTGGTCGGCACGCTGTTCGTGATCCCGACGGCGGCGGAAATCCCGATCGTGCAGACGCTGATGGCCCTGGGGCTGGGCACCGCGCCGGCGGTGGCATTGCTGATGACCTTGCCCAGCGTGAGCCTGCCGTCACTGCTGATGCTGCGCACCTCCTTCGATACGCGGGTACTGGTGTGGGTTGCGCTGCTGACGATGCTGGTGGGGGTGCTCAGCGGGCTGGTTGCGCTGCTGGTGCTCTAGGGCCGGCGTGCACCGCCCCCACAGCACCGGCAAAGATGCCTACAGCCGCCTTTCGCGCAGGTAGGCCAGCACCGCGGCCCGATCGCCGGCGAACTCGATGCGCGCCGCCTTGGCATCGCGCTGGTAGGCGTACATCGGGTCGTAGTACTCGCTCAGCAGGCCCTCGATCCACGCACGGTGCAGCTCCACGGCGCCGCTCGCACGCTGCACCTGCAACGCCGCGTCCATCGCCGCCGCCAGGCGCTGGTAACGCTCGCCACCCAGGCGCCGGACAATGCCCGACAGGCTCTCGCGCAGCCGCCCGGCAAAGTGTTCGAAGCCCTGCTCCGGCCCGTGGGCCAGCACGAACTCGGCGCACAGGTCGATCACATAGTCCTGCAGGATTCGTTGCACGCGGCATTCCAGGCTGTCTTCGAGCCACACCAGCGGCGCCTGCTGCATGCGCCGGTACAGGCCCAGCGGCACCGCGCGGCTGCCGATCATGCGCCCCTCGTCCTCGAGCACGAACTGCTCGATGCCGGCGTTGCGCTTTTTCAGCAGGTCCACCGCCAGGGTGTTTTCAAAACCGATCTGCGCCGGCTGCGCAGTGGCATGCCGGCCGAAGCTGGAGCCACGGTGGTTGGCGTGCCGCTCCAGGTCCAGCGCATTGTCCAGCTGCGCCAGCGCCTCGGTCTTGCCGGTGCCGGTCATGCCGCCCAGCAGCACGAAATCGCACTGCGCCACGGCCTGGTCGCCAACCTCCAACAGAAACGTGCGCAAGGCCTTGTAGCCCCCGCCTACGCGCCGGTAGCGGATACCGGCCTCATCGCGCAGCCACTGCTGGGTGATCTGCGAACGCAGGCCACCGCGAAAGCAGTACAGCAGGCCATCGGGGTTGGCTCGGGCGAACTGCGCCCAGGCCTGGATACGGGCCTGGCGCAGCGCCCCGGACACCAGCTGGTGCCCGAGCACCATTGCCGCCTGCTGGCCATGCTGCTTGTAGCAGGTGCCCACCTGCTGGCGCTCGTCGTCGTTCATCAACGGCAGATTGCTGGCGTGGGTGAACGCGCCCTTGTCGAACTCGACCGGTGCGCGCACATCCATCAGGGGCACATCGTCGAGAAAGATCGAACGGTAGTCGGTGCAGTCGTCGTGCATCAACACACCTCGACCGCATGGGTGCCGCGCGCCACCAACGTGCCGATCGGCGTCAGCGCCAGGCCCTGTGCCTGCGTCAGCTCGATAAACGCCACCTGCCCTTCGGGCGCCACCGCCACCAGCAGCCCGCCACTGGTCTGCGGGTCGCACAACAACAGCTTGTGCGCCTCGCTCAACGGGCCGATGCGCTCGCCATAGCTGTCGAAGTTGCGCAGCGTGCCACCGGGTACGCAACCCTGCTCGATGTAGTGCTCGACACTGGCCAGGCGCGGTACCTGCGCCGCTTCCAGGCGCGCGGTCACGCCGCTGCCATCGGCCATTTCCACCAGGTGCCCGAGCAGGCCGAAGCCGGTGACGTCGGTCATGGCCTTGACCCCCTCCAGGCGCGCGATCTGGCTGCCGATACGGTTGAGGGTGCACATCTGGTCACGCGCCAGGCCCACGTCTTCGGCGCGCAGCAGGCCCTTCTTCTCCGCCGTGGTGAGCACGCCGATGCCCAGCGGCTTGGTCAGGTACAGCTGGCAGCCGACGGTGGCGGTGTCGTTGCGCTTGATGTGGCGCTTGTCGACGATGCCGGTGACCGCCAGGCCGAAGATCGGCTCGGGGGCGTCGATCGAATGCCCGCCGGCCAGGGGAATGCCGGCCGCATCGCACACCGCGCGCCCGCCGCGGATCACCTCGCGGGCGATCTCCGGGGCCAGCACGTTGACCGGCCAGCCCAGGATGGCGATGGCCATCAGCGGGTCGCCGCCCATGGCGTAGATGTCGCTGATGGCGTTGGTGGCCGCAATGCGGCCGAAATCGAAGGGGTCGTCGACGATGGGCATGAAGAAGTCGGTGGTCGAGACCACGCCGCGCTCGTCATCGATGGCATACACCGCCGCATCGTCGCGCGAGGCGTTGCCCACCCACAGGCGCGGGTCGAGGTTCTGCGCGCCGCTGCCGGCGAGGATCACCTCGAGCACCTTGGGTGAAATCTTGCAGCCACAGCCGGCGCCGTGGCTGTACTGGGTAAGGCGTACTGGTTCGTTCATCGGTTGTCCCCCGGGTTCAAGCCCCTGAGTCTAAGGCAGGGGACCCGGGGGCGCTACGTGATGGTGGCTACTGCTAGACCTTGAACTGGGTCACCAGCAGGTTGAGGTCGACCGCAAGGCCTGCCAGCGCCTGGCTGGCGGCATTGCTCTGGCGTGCACCGGCCGCGGTCTGGATCGACAGGTCACGGATGTTGACCAGGTTGCGGTCCACCTCGCGGGCCACCTGGGCCTGCTCCTCACTGGCGCTGGCGATCACCAGGTTGCGCTCGTTGATGCCGGTGATGGCCTGGGTGATCTCGTCCAGGGCGTGACCGCACAGCTGCGCCACTTCCAGGGTAGCGTGGGCGCGCTGGTTGCTGTTGCGCATTGCCGTGACCGCCGTGCCGGTGCCCTGCTCGATGGTCCCGATCATGGTCTCGATCTCCTGGGTGGACTGCTGGGTGCGGTGCGCCAGCGCCCGAACCTCGTCGGCCACCACGGCGAAGCCCCGCCCGGCATCCCCGGCCCGGGCCGCCTCGATGGCGGCGTTGAGGGCCAGCAGGTTGGTCTGTTCGGCAATCGCGCGGATCACTTCCAGCACCTGGCCGATGTTGCGTACATCGCCCGCCAGGTGCTCGACCTGCTCGCAGGTGTGGGCCACGTCGTCGGTAAGCTGGCCGATGGAGTCGACGGTGCGCTGCACCTGCTCGCGGCCGTGGTGGGCGGTCTCGTCGGTCTGGCGCGAAGCCTCGGAGGTGCTCACGGCGTTGCGGGCCACCTCCTCCACGGCCGCCGTCATCTCGTTCACCGCCGTGGCCGCCTGCTCCACTTCGTCGTTCTGCTGCTGCAGCGCGCGATTGGAGTCGTCGGTGGCAGCCTGCAGCTCTTCGGCGGCCGAGGCCAGCTGGCTGGAGGAACTGGCGATTTTCTGCAGCGTGCCGCGCAGGCTGCCCTGCATGTCGCGCAGCGCCAGCAGCAGACGCGCCGGCTCATCCTTGCCGCTGATGCTGATCTCGTCGCACAGGTCGCCACCGGCGATGGTCTGGGCAATGCCCACGGCTTCGCCCAGCGGGCGCACGATGCTGCGCGTGAGCAGCACTGCCAGCGCCACGGTCAAAGCCAGCACCACGGCCAGAATCGCCAGCACCAGGCTGATGGCGCCATGGAATACCTCGGTGCTGCGTTGGGCCGCCTGCTCCCCGCCCTTGTCGTTGAGCGCAATGATTTCGAGCAGGTCGGTGAGCATGCCGTCGGCATTGGTCAGGTACGGGCCGGCGTCCACCAGCGCGATGGCGTCGTCCTTGCGCCCCTGCTGCAGTAATTGGACGACCTTGTGCTGATCGGCAAGGTAGCGCGTCTTGGCCTGCTGGTAGCGGGCGAACGCGGCCTGTTCCTGCGCCAGGGTGATCAGCCCGGCATAGGTCGCCTCCTGGGTGTCCAACTGCGCTTCGAGCTGGTGCAGACGCGTGATCAGGTCCTGCAGGTCGTCGCCGTCGCGCAGTACCAGCAGGCGCAGGGTCAGGGTGCGGATCTGGGTGCTGGTCAGCGCTACGCCGTTGGCCGCGACAATCGAGGGCAGCCAGTTCTGGTCGACCTGGTTGGACTGTTCGTTCATTCGACGCATTTCCAGCAGCGACAGGCCGCCAAGGGCCATCGCCAGCAGGGCAATCAGCGCGAAGCTGAGGCCGGCACGCAGGGAAATGTTGAGGGAGCGCAGAAGCATGGGGTGTTCCTTGTGGCTGCAAAAGTACAACCCGCGACGGGACAGGCGGCGCGGTCAGGTTCTGCAGGCAAGGCGGTGAAGCGGGAGGGCAGTGTTCTTTATGAGTGCTTGCTCCACTGCCGGCGGGATCACTCGGCGGCAGTGAAGCCATGATATCACATTGACATTAATTGTAACGTTGTCGGTGGTCAGGACTTGAAGCGGCCCACCAGTGCGTTCAATTCGGCCGACAGCGTGGACAGTCGTCCGGAGTCCTCCTGCGCCGAGCTGGCCAGGCTTTCGACCAGGCGCGCTTCGTCGTAGATCTGCTGGATATGCCGGTTGATCTCCTCGGCCACGCTGTGCTGCTCCTCGGCGGCGGCCGAGATCTGCAGGTTCTGGTCGCGGATCTCGTTGACCGACAGCTGGATGCCCTCGAAGCTGTCGCGCGCGCTTTCGATGGAGGTGACACTGGCCCGGGACAGGTCCTGGCAGCTTTGCATCTTCTGCGATACCTCCTGGGTCTTGCTGGCGAGGGTACCGAGCAACTGGTCGATTTCGCCGGTGGAGTCGGCGGTGCGCTTGGCCAGCGCGCGCACCTCGTCCGCCACCACGGCAAAGCCGCGGCCCTGGTCGCCGGCGCGGGCGGCCTCGATGGCGGCATTGAGCGCCAGCAGGTTGGTCTGCTCGGCGATGGCGCGAATGGTGCCCAGGATCTGGTTGATGCTGCGGCTGCCCTCCTCCAGCTCGACCATGGCCTGGGACGACTCGCTCAGGCGGTTGCCCAGGCGGTTGACGTTCTCGGTGGTCAGCTCGATCTGCTGCTTGCCTTCGGCCACCCGGCGATGCCCGCTTTCGGCGGAATCGGCGGCGTTGCTGCACGAGCGGGCTACCTCGTTGGCGGTGGCGACCATTTCGTTGAATGCGGTGGAAACCAGCTCCACCGCTTCACGCTGGCGCCCGGCCGCCTGGTTCATGTTGGTGGCCACCTCGCTGTTGACCTGCGAGGCGTCGTGCAGGTTGGTGGAAGCTGCGCCGATGCGCTGGATCAACTGGCGGATGGCCGCCAGAAACCGGTTGAACCAGCCGGCCAGCTCGGCGGTTTCGTCCTTGCCCTGCACAACCAGGTCGCGGCGCAGGTCGCCCTCGCCCTCGGCGATCGACTGCAGGCCCGTGCTGACCTGGCCGATGGGCTTGACGATCACCCGGGCGAACGCGGCGCCGATCAGCGCGAAGAAGATCGCCAGCACCACCACGATGATCCCGGCCAGGTAGGTCATGCGCGTGGCGGCGCCCATCACTTCGCGCTGCTCGATCAGGCCCACGAAGCGCCAGCCCAGGCCTGGGGAGGTCCATACGTTGGCCATGTAGCGAACCCCGTCGATCTCGACGTCGGCAGCCCCCTGTTCGGTGGCCGCGAGCCTGGCGTAGGGCTCGCCCAGGTCCTTGAGCGGCTTGAAGCTGTGCCCGTCGTCGCGCGGGTCGACCAGCACCACACCGTCCTCGATCAGCATCACGTAGCCGCTTTGACCCAGCTTGATGCTCTTGACCAGTTCGGTGAGGTTCTTCAGCGAGACGCTGACCACGAACACGCCGCGGGGCTTGCCGGCGCCGTCGAGCATGGCCCGGGCGGTGCCCACCAGGGCCACGTCGTCCTTGTCGTAGTAGTAGGCCGGGGTGCGCACGGTCTTGCCGGGGCTGGCCATCGCGGCCTTGTACCAGGGGCGCTGGCGCGGGTCGTAGTTGGCCAGTTGCGGGTCATCCGGCCACTTGGCGTAGGTGCCGTCTTCCAGGCCGATGGACAGGATGGCCGCCGCCGGGTGGGTGGCGCCAAAGCGTGCAAAGGCGTCGATCACCCCCTGGGCCGGCGCTGGCAGGGGCTGGCTGGCAGCGTCGGCAGCGCGGTAGTCCTTGAGCGTCTGCACAGCGCTGTATACAGGATCGGCAGACATCTGATCGACGTTCTGCTGCATCCCGTCGAAGAACTGGCGCATGTTGCCGTCGATCTGGCGTATTTCCCGGGTGCTGCCATCGATGAACTGTTCAACCGCCTGGGTGCGGATATTCATCACGCTGACCACCGCGACCACCGTCACCGGGATGAAAGCCACCAGTACAAACGCAAGGACCAGCTTGTTTTTTATATTCATCGCGCGCTTCACCCTCCCCGGGCATGAGGCGCCAGTCACCCGTGCAGCGTGAGTTCTGGCAATTTGCTATCACCGCTGTTTCGGCTGGGGGGGTAAAAATCTTTAATACAGTTTCGTGTACAAAAAAATGCAGGATTGTTTCTAGTTGGTCGGCCGCATGGGGCGCGGCGCCGGCATGCCAGGCGTGGCGCCCTGCAGCACCAGGCGGGTGATGGTGGCGGCCGCCAGCGCGTAGTCGTCGCCCTGGGGCGCATGCACGCCCGTGAGCTGGGCCATGCGCCAGCCGAAATTGGTGTAGGTGCGGGTGGCCGACCAGATGAACAGCATCAGGTGTTGCGGGTCGACCGGGGCGATCAGGCCGCGTTTGATCCAGCTGTTCAGGCAGTGCACGTTGAGCTGCGCCTCGGCGCGCAGCAGGTCGCGGCACACCCCGGGCAGTTGCTTGGCCCCGTGCAGCAGCTCGCTGCTGAACACGTTGGAGGTGTACGGGTGGTCACGCACGATGCGGATGCGCGCCTGGATGTAGGCCGGCAGCGCCACCTGCGGGTCATCGCTGGCGCGCAACACGGCGGAGGCCGCGAGCAAGGGTTCCAGAAAGGCCATCAGCACCCGGGTGTAGAGGTTTTCCTTGGTCTGGAAGTAGTAGTACAGGTTGGCCTTGGGCACGCCGGCGCGGGCCGCAATGTCGCGGGTCTGGGCGGCGTTGTAGCCCTTGCTGGCGAATTCCTCGCTGGCGGCCTCGAGAATCAGCTGCTGGTTGCGTTGACGAATGCTGGACATGGCGATGGCACTTCGGGGAAGACCTTCGCAATATACAAAAATACATAGCGATGAGGCTATGCATGCCAGGTTGCGGGCGCGCCTTCGCCGGCAAGGCCGGCGGCTGGAGTGGGTGGGGCGCCTCAGGCCTCGGCCAGCAGGTAGGTGCGCAGGTCCCTGGAGACCTCTTCGGCCAGCAGCCCGACGATCACCTCGACACCGGCCTGGCGCAACAGGCGAACCCCGGCCCCGGCATTGCGCGGGTCCGGGTCGAGCATGCCGACGAACACCCGCTCCACCCCCTTGTCGATCAACGCCAGGGCACACGACGGGGTGCGCCCCTGGAACGAACAGGGCTCCAGGGTCACATACGCTGTCACACCCCGGCCCCCTTCCGGCAATTTCGCCAACGCCATCGCCTCGGCATGGGGCTGCCCCGGCGGCTGGGTGTGGCCCTGGCTGATCACCTGGTGATCGCGGACCATCACGCAGCCCACCGGCGGGTTGGGCCGGCACGCCGGCAAGGCACGGCGCCCCTCGATCAGGGCCAGTTGCATGAAATCGCTGTTGGAAGGGAGTATCGGCATAAGGTCCTTGCCCAGTGGGTTCCAGAATGAGCGAAGGCGACAGGGTACTCCTGCTGCACGGCGAGGGCACGATTTCTCCCGCATCGTGCGCTCACGCCGGTTGCCCGTTGTCGCTGCCGGCGGGCTTCGCTATAGTCACGCCCTGGCGTTCTCCGCGCCTGCCGTCCGCGCAAAGGGCCACGCCCCGGTACAGAACAGCCTCATTCGTCGATACGACTCCCGGCCTGCAAGCGGACAAGGCCCGACCCAGGAGATCGTATGCTCGCCGCCCTGCCCCCGCACATCTGCCATGACGGCAGAATCAACCTCGAACACCAGCGCAAACGCGCCAAGACCCTGCTCAGGCACCTGCTGGCCGGCACTGCGCCGGCGCACTTCAAGCCCCTGCCCCACAGCCGCGCCCCACGCCTGGCCGATGCGCAGTGGCTGATCGCGCAGGAGCTGGGCTTTGCCAGCTGGCCAAGGCTCAAGGCGCATGTCGACGCCATCGACTTTGCCGCACGCAACCCCGGCTTCGAAGCCGACGACGAAGCCCGCAGCGTGCATTGGCGGTGTGGCAACGACATCGCCCATACCCTGCGCCTGGCCGGTTTCAAGGGAGCCTTCCATACCTTCATCGACCCGCTGTGCATGGGCCCGGTACCGGCACTGCCGGCGCAACCGTTGCTCGCCCTGCGCAACGACTACATCAGCCGCGTGTTCGGCATGCCAGAAGCCGACGTGGCGCGGCGCAGTGCCGAGGAGTACGCCGCCCTGGCGCAGCTCGACGGGTGCCCGCATGCCGTGCTGTGGTGCGAGGCGGATGCCTATGACCAGTTGTTCCTGATCCGAGTGCTGGCGGGCATCGAGCAGTTGCCCGAGTGCCTGGAACTGATCGAGATCAGCCAGGTGCCGGGTGTGCAGCGTTTCATCGGCATCGGCCAGCTCGCGCCGGACCTGCTGGCCTGGCTGTGGCCCCAGCGTCGGCGCCTGGACGAGGCAGCGCTGGCGCTGGCCCGGCGTGCCTGGGCGGCGTACTGCGCGCCCTCGCCACTGGCCTGGGCGCAGCTGGCCCATGCGCCAAGCCCGGCACTGCCCTTGCTGGCGCCGGCATTGCTGCGCCAGTTGCAGGAACTGCCGGGGCTGGCCGACGGCCTGTCGCTGACCGAGCGCCTGGCCCTGGGCATCGTCGCCGAAGCCGGCAGCCTGGCGTTCGGCCGGGTGTTCGCAGAGCTCATGGGCAGGCGCGAGCCACTGCCGTACCTGGGCGACCAGATGTTCCATGCGCTGATGCGCCCGCTGATCGATGCGCCCACGCCGTTGCTGTTCGAAGCGGACGTTCACCTGCCCTGGCCGCAACGCAGCCGGACCCTCACGGCCCTGGGCCAGCGGGTACTGGCAGGTGACGCCTACTGGCTGGACCAGGCGGCCCCCGAACGCTGGGTAGGCGGTGTACGCCTGCAGGCCGGGCTGGCGCACTGGGCACTGGATGCCCATGGCCAGCCGGTGTGGCGCCATCAACCGTCCTGATGCCTGCCGAACGACCGCCGACCTAGCCAAAGGTCGGCACCCCAAAACGTAACAATATGTACAAAGCACGCGGTTGATTGTTTATGCTGGCCTGCTCATGCCATGGCGCATAGCCACATCGACCTGTTAATCGACCATGAAAATCTTTCTCGTTCTACTGTTTGTCTTCTCCATCGCCTACGTGCACCTGCGCGGGCGCGTGCGGCACAAGCTCACCCGCCAGCTGGGCGATCACTCCAGCTTCCTGGCCCCGATCAACGTGTTCCTCTACCTGTTCTCCCGGCTGCCGGCCAAGCCTTACCTGCCGGTGGAGGCCTTCCCCGAGCTCAAGCCGCTGCAGGACAACTGGCAGGAAATTCGTGCCGAAGCCCAGCAACTGCTGCACGTGGGCGAAATCAAGAGTTCGCAGAGCCATGACGACGTCGGCTTCAACTCGTTCTTCAAGAGCGGCTGGAAGCGCTTCTACCTGAAGTGGTACGGCGAAAGCCACCCGTCGGCCATGAAGCTGTGCCCACGCACCACCGAACTGCTGCAGGGCATCGGCACGGTCAAGGCGGCGATGTTCGCCACCCTGCCGCCGGGCTCCAAACTTGTGCGCCATCGTGACCCGTATGCCGGCTCCTACCGCTACCACCTGGGGCTGGACACGCCCAACGACGAGGCCTGCTATATCTGCGTCGACGGCGAGAACTACCACTGGCGCGACGGCGAGGCGGTGATGTTCGACGAAACCTACATCCACTACGCGGCCAACCACACCGAGCACAATCGCATCATCCTGTTCTGTGATGTGGAGCGACCGCTGAAGTACCGCTGGGCGACGGCGTTCAACCGCTGGTTCAGCCGCAAGGTGATGGCCGCCGCTGCGGCGCCGAACGATGCGGGCGACAAGACCGGCGGGATCAACCGGCTGTTCACGCGCATCTACAAGATCCGCGAGCGCGGCAAGGCGCTGAAGAAGCGCAACCGGCTGCGCTACTACCTGGAGAAGTGGGCAGTGGTGGCGCTGTTGCTGCTGGTGTTCATCTATATCTGAGGTGGCCCTTTCGCCGGCAAGGCCGGCTCCTGCCGGCGGCGCGTGAGCCTGTGGGGGCCGGCCTTGCGGCAAAACGGCCCCTACCAAAGTACGCCCCCACCCCGACCATCGACCAACGGCGCCCCAGTGCCGAAAAAACTAGCTTCACTGTTCATTTTGTCGCAACACAAAAAGGTGAAGACGATGAGCATGATGGACTGGGATGGCTACCGCAAACAGCTGATGGCCGGTATCGGCGACCTCAAGCAACTCTCGCCCGGCACGGTCGACGGCTACATGACCGCCAGCGGCGCCGGGGCCAAGACCAACCACCTGGACGCAAAGACCCGCGAGCTGATCTCCCTGGCCGTGGCGGTGACCACCCGCTGCGACGGCTGCATTGCGGTGCACTCGGCGCAGGCGGTCAAGCAAGGCGCCACCCGTGAGGAAATCGCCGAGGCCCTGGGCGTGGCCGTGGCGATGAACGCCGGCGCCGCCCTGGTGTACTCGGCGCGCGCACTGGATGCGGTGGGCAAGGCCGGGGAGTAACCCGGCCCGGGGCCTGCGCTCAGGGCTGCGCAGGCCGCTCCATCAGCACCACCTCGATCGGGTCGCCGCCCACCCCGTGGGAGAAGAAGTCGCGCCCCTTGGCGACAAACCCGTGACGCTGATAGAAGCCCTCGGCATTGAGCGTGGACTCGACCTTGATCACCTCCACGCCCGGCGCCCGGGCCTTGGCCAGGCCCGCCTCCAGCAGGCGGCTGCCCAGTTGCTGGCCGGCCGCCTGCTGCAGCACGAACAGACGCGTGACTTCGCCAGGTTCAGCGTCGACAAAACCGACCACCGTCTCACCCTGACATGCCACCACCATCGAGCCCTTGGCAATGGAACGCTCGTAATCCTCATGGGTTCGCTGGCCCATCCAGCCGCGCAGCTGCTCATCCGAATAGCGCCCACCCGCCAATTGCGTGATCGACTGGTGCGTCACCGCAAATACCGCTGCCCCATCGCCGGCCCGGGCCGCGCGCAAGGTGATCGACTCCATGGGTTCCCTTCCCCTGTGAATGCATGAGCCGCCACTCTAGCCGGCCTGTACGGTGGCCTCAACCACCCGGGTTGGTGAACTGGATGTACAGGCAGAAGCTGCCCAGCAGCAGCCAGAAGCCGATGAACAGCCAGGGCGTGCGCATGGAGAACAGCAGCGACTTGCAAAAGCCCTTGTGGCTCGATTCCAGCTCGTTGAACAGCGGCGATTCGTCGTAGGCCAGGCCCATGGCCGGCTTGCTGTGCAGCAGGTTGCTCTGCTTGAAGTGCCAGTGATCGATGATCAGGTAGGCCGCGCGTATGCCCGGCCAGGCGTTGAGCGAGCTGACGATGCCAAGCAGCGCCATCAGGCACGGCACCACCAGGGTGAACAGCTTGCCCCATTCGGGGTTGAGGTTGGCCATCGACGAGGCAAAGGCGATCACCAGGAACGACTGCGCCGTGAGGTAGGCGTTGGTCCGGTTGGACAGCAGGCTGGTTTCGTACTGGATCTCGCGCCGGTAGAAGTCCAGGCGCTCCTTGGGCGAGCCGAACAGCAACGGGTCGTCTTCGTCGCTCGATTGCACGGGCAAGGGCTGGGTGATGATTTTCGACATGTCTGGGTATCCGCAACCAGTGGTCGAATTTGGAGCCCACCCCGGCGCCAGCGTTCAGTTGATTGCGCCGGTCGGGGCGCAATCCTCAAAAACGCACCCCCCCCGTCCCCCCTCCCCCGCCAGGCAGACCC
>NZ_MVOK01000019.1:0-116991 GCF_002018915.1 Pseudomonas sp. MF6396
GTTGGGGCTAGGGGTGTTGCTGGCGGGCATGCTGCTATGGCGGCGGCGCCGCTGACGCTACCGCGGATGTAGGAGCCGGCGTTGCCGGCGAATGCCGCACCGCGCAGCCATGCCGAACGCGTAACGGCCTTCGCCGGCAACGCCGGCTCCTACAAGCGCAGCAAGCAGCGTATCCTGTAACAGATTTTTACCTCACCCAGCGAACGCCCCACCATGCCCGCACTTCTCCTGCGCCTGATCGACCTGATAAAGCGCTACCCGGGGGTCATCGCCCTCGGCGGTTTCATTTCCGGTATCGGCAGTTTCATCCTGGTCGACCGTCAGGAAGGCCTGGCCAGCTGGGTCGCCATCCTGCTGCTGGTGAGCTGGCTGTGGCTGATGTTCGAGAACACCTTCACCCAGCTGTTCACCCGCCTGTTCAAGCGCGAGATCCCGCAGCCGCTGCTGCGCTACGCCACGCAGATGATCCACCAGGAAAGCCTGTTCTTCGTGCTGCCGTTCTTCTTCGTCACCACCACCTGGAACAGCGGACAGCTGGTGTTCACCGGCCTGCTGGCCGGCGCCGGGCTGGTGTCGATCGTCGACCCGCTGTACTACCGCTGGCTGGCGCCGCGCCGCTGGCTGTTCCTGGCCCTGCACACCCTGACCCTGTTCGCCGCGCTGCTCACGGCGCTGCCGATCATCCTGCACCTGACCACGTCGCAGAGCTTCAAGCTGGCGCTGGGCATCGCCATGCTGCTGTCGTTCCCGAGCCTGGCCAGCAGCTTCCCGATCAATCACTGGCGCCGTGCCGCCATGCTGGTGCTGGTCACCCTGGCCGTTGGCGGCAGCGGCTGGCTGCTGCGCTCGTGGGTGCCGCCGGCGACACTGTGGATGACCGAAGTGGCCATCAGCACCCAGCTGCAGAACCGCACCCCCGGCGACAGCCTGGAGCAGGTCAGCGCCAGCCAGATCCGCAGCGCCGGGCTCTATGCCTATACCGCGATCAAGGCCCCGCGCGGCCTCAACGAACGCATCTACCACGTATGGAAACAGGACGGCAAAGAGGTCGATCGCATTGCCCTGAACATCAATGGCGGGCGCAAGGAAGGCTACCGCGCCTGGACCCACAAGCAGGTGTTCCCCAGCAACCCGGTCGGGCACTGGCAGGTGCGCGTGCTCACCGAAGACGGCCAGGTGATCGGCGTGCTGCGCTTCGAGGTGGTTGATGACGGTCAAGCATCCGTCGCCAAGTGACGCTATGCTCTGACCCGGCGCACTGGAGCGCCTGCCGGACTGTCTGGAGCCTATGACCACCACCGTCACCCCCGCCAGCGCCACCCTCGATACCACGCGCAGCCCGGCCTGCCTGCGCATCGCCGGCGACTGGACCCTGGCCAACTACACGCCGCTCAAGCGCAGCACCGAGGCCCTGCACGGCCAGTACGATGCCAGCGCCCAGGTCGACCTCGCCCAGCTGGGCAAGCTGGACACCGCCGGCGCCTCGCTGCTGGTCGAACTGCTGGGTGCCGAGCGCCTGGGGCAACTGGCCGATGACCACGCCAGCCCGCTGTCGGCCGCCGACCGCGCCTTGCTGCACACCGTGTACTGCTCGCTACAGGACTACTGCCTGCCAGAGCGCCAGCCGGAAACGTCCGTGCTGACCCAACTGCTGTGCCGCATCGGCCGGGCAGTCGACGTGCTGTGGCAAGACACCCGGCAACTGCTCGGCTTCATCGGCCTGATCATCGCCACCCTGGCCCGGCGCCTGCTGCAACCCAGGCGCTGGCGTATGACCGCCGTGGTCGCGCACATCGAACAGACCGGCCTGGACGCGGCGCCCATCGTCGCGCTGCTGACCTTTCTGGTGGGTGCGGTGGTGGCCTTTCTGGGCGCCACGGTGCTGGCCAGTTTCGGCGCGAGCATCTTCACCGTCGACCTGGTGGCGTTCTCGTTCCTGCGTGAATTCGGCGTGCTGCTTACCGCCATCCTGATGGCAGGACGCACCGCCAGCGCCTTCACCGCGCAGATCGGCTCGATGAAGGCCAACGAGGAAATCGATGCGATCCGCACCCTGGGCCTGGACCCGGTCGAGCTGCTGGTGGTGCCGCGGGTGCTGTCGCTGCTGATCGCGCTGCCATTGCTGACCTTCGTCGCGATGCTGTGCGGCATCATCGGCGGCGCCGTGGTGTGCGCGGTGTCGCTGGACATCTCGCCGGCGATGTTCCTGTCGCTGCTGGAAAGCGACATCGGCGTGCAGCACTTCCTGGTGGGCCTGGCCAAGGCGCCGTTCTTCGCCTTCCTGATCGCGGCCATCGGTTGCCTGGAAGGTTTCAAGGTGACCGGCAGCGCCGAATCGGTCGGCGCCCACACCACCTCGGCGGTGGTCCAGTCGATCTTCGTGGTGATCGTGCTGGATGCGGTGTTCGCGCTGTTCTTCATGGAGATGAGCTGGTGAGTGAGGCAAGCCGCGAGAAGGTCATCGAGGTGCGGGGCCTGTGCAACCGCTTCGGCACCCAGAGCGTGCACGAACAGCTCGACCTGGACCTGTACCGCGGCGAGATCCTCGCCGTGGTCGGCGGCTCGGGCAGTGGCAAGTCGGTGCTGCTGCGCAGCATCGTCGGCCTGCGCCGGCCCAACGAGGGCACGGTGAGGATCTTCGACCAGGACCTCAGCCAGGCCAGCGACCAGCAGCGCTCGCAGGTGGAGCGTCGCTTCGGCGTGCTGTACCAGAAGGGCGCGCTGTTCTCGTCGTTGACCGTCACCGAGAACGTCGCACTGCCGCTGATCGAACATGCCGGCCTGAGCCGCGCCGACGCCGAGCATCTGGCCGGGGTCAAGCTGGCCCTGGCCGGGCTGCCGCTGTCGGCGGCCGACAAATACCCCGCGTCGCTGTCGGGCGGCATGATCAAGCGCGCCGCCCTGGCCCGCGCCCTGGCGCTGGACCCGGACATCCTGTTTCTCGACGAGCCCACCGCCGGGCTCGACCCGATCGGCGCGGCCGCCTTCGACCAGTTGATCCTGACCCTGCGCGATGCACTGGGCCTGAGCGTGTTCCTGATTACCCACGACCTGGACACCCTCTACACCATCACCGACCGCGTGGCCGTGCTGGCGCAGAAGAAGGTGCTGGTGGCCGGCCCCATCGACCAGGTCTCGGAAACCGACGACGCGTGGATTCACGACTATTTTCATGGCCCGCGCGGCCGTGCGGCCTACCAGGCCGCCACAGCGCTCAAGGAGAACTGAAATGGAAACCCGCGCGCACCATGTGTTGATCGGGCTGGTCACCGTGCTGGTGGTGGCCGGCGCCATGCTGTTCGGCCTGTGGCTGGCCAAGTCGAGCGTCGACAGCACCTTCAAGGACTACGAGGTGGTGTTCAACGAGGCCGTCACCGGGCTGTCCAAGGGCAGTGCGGTGCAGTACAGCGGGATCAAGGTGGGCGATGTGATCAGCCTGCGCCTGGACCCCAACGACCCCCGCCGGGTGCTGGCGCAGATCCGCCTGAGCGCCGAGACCCCGATCAAGCAGGACACCCAGGCCAAGCTGACCCTGACCGGCGTCACCGGCACCTCGCTGATCCAGCTCAGCGGCGGCACCCCGCAGAGCCCGCCGCTGGAAGGCAAGGGCGGCCGGCTGCCGGTGATCGTCGCCTCGCCATCGCCGATTGCGCGCCTGCTCAACAACAGCAGCGACCTGGTGACCAACATCAACCTGCTGCTGCACAACGCCAACCGGCTGTTCTCCGAAGAGAATGCCACCCGCCTGGGCGCCACCCTGGCCAACCTGGAGCAGACCACCGGCGCGATTGCCGGGCAGCGCGACGACATCCGCCTGGCCATCCAGCAGATGGCCCAGGTGGGCAAGCAGGCCGGCGCGGCGCTGGAGCAGACCAGCCAGCTGATGCGCAACGCCAACAGCCTGCTCGGCAGCGACGGCAAGCAGATCGTCAACAGCGCCGACCAGGCCATGCAGTCACTGGCGCGCAGCACCGCCACCATCGACGCGTTGCTCACCGACAACCGCGAGGCGATCACCAGCGGCGCCCAGGGCTTCAACGAACTGGCCCCGGCGATTCGCGAACTGCGCGATACCCTGACTGCCTTGAAGGGCATCTCCCAGCGCCTGGAGGCCAACCCCAGCGGGTACCTGCTGGGCCGCGACAAAAACAAGGAGTTCACCCCATGAGCCGCCCCTGCCGCACCCTCGCCCTGGCCGCGCTGCTGAGCCTGAGCAGCGCCTGCTCGATCCTGCCCAAGGCGGAGCCGGCCGACGTGTACCGCCTGCCGGCGGCGCAACCGGTGCGCAGCAACGCCGCACCCGTGGCCTGGACCCTGCGTATCAACAAGCCGCTGGCCAGCGAGATCCTCGGTACACCGCGCATTGCCGTGGTGCCGGCAGGCGACCTGATCAGCAGCTACAAGGGCGCACGCTGGGCCGACCCGGTGCCGGCACTGCTGCGCAACCGCATGCTCGACGCCTTCCAGCGCGACGGCCGGGTACAGCGGGTAAGTGCCGACGACGCCAACCTGCAGGCCGACTACGAGATCGTCGGCGAACTGCAGGCGTTCCAGAGCGAGTACAGCGATGCCGGGCTGGCAGTAGTGGTGCGCCTGGATGCGCGACTGGTGCAGGGGCGTACCCAGCGCGTGCTGGCCAGCCACAGCTTCGAGGTGCGCCAGCCGGTGGCGCAGACCCAGGTACCGGCGGTGGTCGGCGGCTTCGGCCAGGCCACCGACCGGCTGATGGCGCAACTGGTGGACTGGACCGTGGCTCAGGCGAAGAACCAGTAGCACACCGCGATGGCCGCCAGCACCCCGGCCAGCTCGGCCAGCAGCGCGCAGCCCACGGCGTGGCGTGCGCGCTGGATACCCACGGCGCCGAAATACACCGCCAGTACGTAGAAGGTGGTTTCGGTGCTGCCCTGGATGGTCGCGGCCACCAGTGCCGGGAAGCTGTCCACCCCGTGGGTCTGCATGGTCTCGATCAGCATGGCCCGCGCCGCGCTGCCGGAGAACGGCTTGACCAGCGCGGTGGGCAGGGCATCGACGAAACGCGTGTCCCAGCCCAGCCATTCGATGACATGACGAATGCCGTCCAGGCCGAACTCCAGCGCCCCCGAGGCGCGCAGCACGCCGACCGCGCACAGCATCGCCACCAGGTAGGGCAGCAGGCTCTTGGCCACGTCGAACCCTTCCTTGGCACCTTCGACGAAGGTTTCGTACACCGGCACCCGCTTGAATGCGCCGATCAGCAGAAACAGCATGATCAGGCCGAACAGCGTGAGGTTGCCCAGGATCGACGACAGGGTGGCCAGCGCGGTGGCCGACAGGCCCGCCAGCAGCGCCATGAAGCCGCCCAGCAGCAGCGCGCCGGGCACCATGTAGGCGAGCACCACCGGGTCCCAAAGGCGCAGGCGCTGCATCACCGCCACCGACAGCAGGCCCACCAGGGTCGAGGCGCTGGTGGCCAGCAGGATCGGCAGGAACACCAGGGTCGGGTCCATAGCGCCTTGCTGGGCGCGGTACATGAAGATGGTCACCGGCAGCAGGGTCAATGACGAGGCATTGAGCACCAGGAACAGGATCTGCGCGTTGCTTGCCGTGGTGGAGCTGGGGTTGAGCTCCTGCAGGGCGCGCATGGCCTTGAGGCCGATAGGCGTGGCGGCGTTGTCCAGGCCCAGGCCGTTGGCGGCGAAGTTCAGGGTGATCAGGCCCAGCGCCGGGTGGCCGGGCGGTACCTCGGGCATCAGGCGACGGAACAGCGGGCCGAGTACCTTGGCCAGCCAGTCGACGATGCCGGCCTTTTCGGCGATCTTAAGAAAGCCCAGCCACAGGGTCAGGGTACCGAACAGCAGCACCATGACTTCGACCGAAAGCTTGGCCATGGCGAAGATGCTCTCGACCATGGCGGCGAAGATGCCCGCGTTGCCACCCACCAGCCACTGCACCAGTGCGGAGAGGGCGGCCACCACGAAAAAGCCGAGCCAGAGGCCGTTGAGCATTGGTCGTTTCCCTTGCAAGTTGGAGCGCATGATAGCGGGGTGGGTAGGCAGACGCCATAAACGGCGGCGGCCCATTCGCCGGCAAGGCCGGCTCCTACAGGTTCGGCGTCGTCTGTAGCAGCCGGCCTTGCCGGCGAAGCTTCTGGCAGGCAACAAAAAGCCCCGACGGGTCGGGGCTCTTGTGTTTCAGGCCGTCAGCAGCTTAGTGCTGAGCGGTCTCGCCAGCCGGCGCCGGGGTCTTGCTGCGCCAGTGCGGCAGCGAGTTCCAGTACGCCTGGCCCTTGGCATCGTCATACATGCCTTCCCAGCGCGAGATGACCAGCACCGCCAGGGCGTTGCCGATCACGTTCAGGGCGGTACGCGCCATGTCCATGATGCGGTCGACACCGGCGATGAACGCCAGGCCTTCGAGCGGGATGCCCACACTGCCCAGGGTCGCCAGCAGCACCACGAACGATACGCCCGGCACACCGGCAATGCCTTTGGAGGTGACCATCAGGGTCAGCACCAGCAGCAGTTGCTGGCTGATCGACAGGTCGATGCCGTACAGCTGCGCGATGAAGATCGCCGCGATGCTCTGGTACAGGGTCGAACCGTCCAGGTTGAACGAGTAGCCGGTCGGCACCACGAAGCTGCAGATGGCCTTGGGCGAACCGTAGGCTTCCATCTTCTGGATCACGCGCGGCAGCACGGTCTCGGAGCTGGCGGTGGAATAGGCCAGGATCAGCTCGTCCTTGAAGATGCGCATCAGCTTCAGGATCGAGAAACCGAACAGGCGGGCGATCAGGCCCAGCACCATGAAGGCGAAGAAGGCGATGGCGAAGTACACCAGCAGCACCAGCTTGGCCAGCGGCAGCAGCGAGGCGAAACCGAAGTTGGCCACGGTCACCGCAATCAGGGCGAACACGCCGATCGGGGCGTAGTTCATGATCATGTGGGTGACCTTGAACATGGCTTCCGACACGCCCTGGAAGGTTTTCACCAGCGGGTCGCGGATGTCTGCCTGCAGGCTCGACAGGCCCAGGCCGAACAGCACCGAGAAGAAGATGATCGGCAGCATCTCGCCACGCATCAGCGCTGCAAAGATGTTCGACGGGATCAGGTTGAGGATGGTCTCGATGAACGCATGCTCATGCTGCACCTCGGCGGCGGTGGCCTGGTACTTGGAGATATCCACGGTGCCCAGGGTGCTCATGTCGATGCCGGCGCCCGGGTGGAACAGGTTGGCCAACACCAGGCCGACCACGATCGCGATGGTGGTCACCACCTCGAAATAGATGATGGTCTTGAGGCCGATACTGCCAAGTTTCTTCGCATCGCCAACCCCGGCGATACCCACGACCAGCGACGAAATCACGATCGGGATGACGATCATCTTGATCAGGCGAATGAAGATGTCACCTGCCGGTTGCAGGACGTTACTGATCCACCATGCCTTTTCTGCACTGAAATGGTTCAGCAACGCCCCGATGGCGATCCCCAATACCAGACCGATGAGGATTTGCCAGGCGAGGCTTAGTTTTGCCTTCTTCATGTCGTTACCCTTTGTTCAAGTGGACACGGTCACTGCCTTGAAACCTGCATTCTAGAGCCGCTGAAAGCGATTCCCTGGAGTTTTCATGGTGCAGGCAATGCGCCGTAGAAGGTCACCGCAAGTGAGCGCAAGGGGCGCTCGGACCAGCGAAAAAGGCGCAACTATTCCGATGCAGGCGCACTGAGTCTAATGCCGTAAATGACTACCCTATGCCGAATCGGCATGATCTTTTTGGCATGAAACGGACGTCCCAGCGGCAGAAAACCTACCCGTTCGGAATCCCGAATAAGGCCAAAGCGCCATGATTAGGCCGATACAGCGGTATCTACAAACCGGCAAAACAGCGTTGTTCGACAATCCGAATGCGTGAAAAACGTCATTTGGCAGGTCAAAGAAGTCAGGAATTTTTTTGATGGGTGGTCAGCCGTCTGGCCGATCTGTCACTTTCAAGCGGGGAAATGCATCAGGCTTGCGCCGGGTGCACAAGTCTGACCGGGGGCTGCCCTGGCGGCATGCGACCCCGGTCCACGACTGTGTTGCCGTTTACCACCCTGACCCGGCCCATGAAGGAGGTACTCCCTGTACCCCTAGGCCCCTCCGATCCTGTAGCAATCAGAGCAGCCCGGCCCCCTGGTCATGCGTCCGCTCTCCTCGAGCGGGCGCAGCATAGAAACTGGAACAGGCAAAAGGTTCAGCTTCCATGGTGATACTGATGCGTCCGGCGACACTCAGTAATAGTTCGGGTCTTTCTTCAGCTGCTCTTCGAGCATCTGTTTCATGCCGTCATTCGGCTCGCCCAACCAACGCTTGTCGGTGTGACGGCTGGGTGACTTGTCGGCAGGCAGGCCGGCGGGTACCTGGACCCACAGCGCGTATGCCTCATCCTTGTCCCAGCTGAAGGCCACGATAAGACGGCTGCTGTCGCAGCTCTGCTCGGTCTCACACAAGGGACCGACCAGATACTTGTCGCCGTCTTCCTCGATCGCCGTCATCTGCTCGGTGGAAGCACCACTGAGGTTGATGACCCAATCGGGCAGCCGCTCCTGCTTTTTGACCACTTTCTGCCAGGTTTCCCGGTACTCGGGGTCCGAACCAAGCAGTTGGCTGGTCCGGACCTGGCCGTCATTGGCCGCCATCGCCGCTGTACAGGCCCCCACCATCAGGGCGCCTGCCAGGGCTCTGTAGAGCGTCCCTTTCATAGTCAACCTCTACCGCGACGACCGAAGAAGAAGGAAGCGACGAACAGTACCAGGAAGACAATGAAGAGAATCTTCGCGATACCGGTAGCGGCGCCGGCGATACCACCGAAGCCCAGTACGGCAGCGACAATGGCGATGATCAGGAAGGTGATGGCCCAACTTAACATGGTGTTTCTCCTTACCGTTTTTGAAAGCGGTTGTGTCAGATGTGGGGCATTGCTCGGTCAGAACACCCAGCGTTCCTGCGGCACGACGGTTTCCACGGTGGCCGCATCGACCGAGTGGGTACGTGGCGCGGTCCTGGCTTCCAGCATCGAAGCACGCGTGGCCTGCACATGGGCCACGTGATAAGCCTGTACGGACATCTGGTTGGCGATCTGCTTGGACTGCCAGATGCTGTACATCTGCCCTGCAACCAGGGTCAGAAGCGCCGCCAGGCAGAGAAACAGCAACTGGCGTACGTGAAGCGGGGAAATCTGCACTAGGGCGGCGGTTAACAGGTTCATGCCGGGCTCCTCTGCTGCATCGTTGTTATTGACTGATAGAGTCATTGCAGCCTGCATGCCAGCTTTTGAAATCAAATAAAACGCTTATAAATCAACATCTTAGGTATGTACTGAGGGCAGCTGCAGGACGCATCCTGCACGATGCCCCCCAGGGCCTCGTGCGATTTGCACGATCAGCCCTCCACCTTGATCGCCACCTTGAGCATGTCGGCGTCCACCCCGCGCACGCCGCGGATCTGGCGGGCAATCTCCTGGGCGATGGTCTTCTGCTCGTTGCTCATGACTTCCCCGGACAGGCGCACCACGCCCTCCTGTGTCGCCACCTTGATGTTGGGCCCGTCCAGGTTGCGGCTATATAAGAAGCTGGTCTGCACCTTGTCGTTGATCCACGCGTCGCTCTGCACCTCGGCCGCTGCCGCAGCGGCCTGCTCGCGGGCCTGGGCCGGGTCGCTCACGCCCAGGCTGATCAGATTGTTGACCAGGTACACGCCATCGGTAGAGGCCGCCACGCTGCCGGCCATCTGCTTGGCCTCTGCGCTGGTCACCCGGCCACGCAGGGTGACCACCCCGGCCCGGCTGTCGACTTCGATGGGCAGGCCCTGGGTCTGGCTGCTCCACAGCAGGCGGGCGCGGATAACCGCCCCCAGGGTGGCGTCCTCCAGGCGCTGGGCATAGGCGCGCCGTTGCAGGGTTTCATCCACCAGCTCGGGGTTGACCTGCAACTGGTTGTCGACCTGCTCGATGCCGGCGGTGGCCAGTGCCACCTGCGCCGCCAGCTCGCGCTCCACCTCGTTCTCCACCTCGCCCTGCAGGCGGGCGGTCTGACCCTGGATGGCCACTTCGATCTTGAACGGGTTGAGCAGTCGGTTGAGCGCCAGGGCGGTCTGCAAGGCGCCTTCCTGACGGGCCTGCTGCAGGCCGGGTTCGGCCGCCGAGGCGCTGGTGACACCCAGCGGGGTGAGCAGAAGTGCGGCAGTCAGAACTGCCAACGGGCGTATTGCACGCATGATGAAGCCTCCTGTTGGTCAGAAGGAACATCATCGCAATCGTTGTGCCAGTGCTCAAAAAATAAACAAACTCATTATTTTCAATGAGTTAGTCATATTCGCAGCAGGGAGCTAGCATGCAGGGCGCGGAATCAATCAGAATCGACCATGCAACTTGCCCGATTTTTCCGAGACTAACCAAGAACATTCTTAAAGGAGCGTAGGAAAATGGAATCTGCCACGGAACATCAGGGCCGCATTCTGCTGGTAGACGACGAGTCCGCAATCCTGCGTACCTTCCGCTATTGCCTGGAAGATGAAGGCTACAGCGTGGCCACGGCCAACAGCGCCGCCCAGGCCGAAACCCTGTTGCAGCGCCAGGTGTTCGACCTGTGCTTTCTGGACCTGCGCCTGGGCGAGGACAACGGCCTGGACGTACTGGCGCAGATGCGTATCCAGGCGCCGTGGATGCGCGTGGTCATAGTGACCGCGCATTCGGCGGTCGACACCGCTGTCGATGCAATCCAGGCCGGCGCCGCCGATTACCTGGTCAAACCGTGCAGCCCTGACCAGCTGCGCCTGGCCACTGCCAAACAACTGGAGGTGCGCCAGCTCTCGGCGCGTCTGGAGGCCCTGGAAGGGGAAGTGCGCAAACCCAAGGACGGCCTGGATTCCCACAGCCCGGCCATGATGGTGGTACTCGAAACCGCGCGCCAGGTGGCCAACACCGACGCCAACATTCTGATCCTTGGCGAGTCCGGTACCGGTAAAGGCGAGCTGGCACGTGCCATTCATGGCTGGAGCAAACGCTCGCGCAAGGCCTGCGTGACCATCAACTGCCCGTCGCTGACGGCCGAACTGATGGAAAGCGAGCTGTTCGGCCATAGTCGCGGGGCATTTACCGGGGCCAGTGAAAGCACCCTGGGCCGGGTCAACCAGGCCGACGGCGGCACCCTGTTTCTCGACGAGATCGGCGACTTCCCGCTGACCCTGCAACCCAAGCTGCTGCGCTTCATCCAGGACAAGGAATACGAGCGGGTCGGCGACCCGGTCACGCGCCGTGCCGACGTGCGGATTCTGGCAGCCACCAACCTCAACCTGGAGGACATGGTGCGCGACGGGCGTTTTCGCGAAGACCTGCTGTACCGTCTGAACGTGATTACCCTGCACCTGCCGCCGCTGCGCGAACGCAGCGAAGACATCCTGACCCTGGCCGACCGCTTCCTGGCCCGCTTCGTCAAGGAATACGCGCGCCCCGCCCGCGGTTTCAGCGACGAGGCCCGCGCCGCGCTGCTCAACTACCGCTGGCCGGGCAACATTCGCGAGCTGCGCAACGTGATCGAACGGGCGAGCATCATCTGCCCGCAGGAGCGGGTCGAGGTCAGCCACCTGGGCATGGCCGAACAACCCACCAGCAACGCGCCGCGGGTGGGGGCTGCATTGAGCCTCGACGAGCTGGAGCGCGCGCACATCGGTGCAGTGCTGGCCACCAGCGACACCCTTGACCAGGCCGCCAAGACACTGGGCATCGATGCCTCGACGCTGTACCGCAAGCGCAAGCAGTACAACCTGTGAAGCTGGCGATGAAGCTGCGCACGCGGCTTTTTCTCAGCATCTCGGCGCTGATCACCGTGGCCCTGCTGGGCCTGATTCTGGGCCTGGTCAGCGTGCAGCAGATGGCCAGCTCGCAGCAGAAGCTGATCAGCGACAACTCCTACATCCTCGACCTGGGCCTGAAGCTGCGTCAGAACCTGGGTGAACAGCTGTCCCTGCTGCTGGACCCGGACAGCGAGGTGCAGGCGCTGCAACCGCTGCAGGACAAGTTTCAGCAACTGCTCGACGAGGGCCTGAGCCATGAACGCCAGGCCGAGGGGTTTGCGGGTTTCAGTACCGCCAACCGTGATTACCAGGCCTTCCTCAAGGCCTTTCGCGACAGCCCCGAGCCCAGCCGCAACCTGGGCCCGGACCAACCCCTGGGCGAAGCCTTCAACCAGTTGCGCACCGACCTGATCGACTCGCACAAGCAGGCCCTGGCGCATATCAACCACAGTGAACAGAAGGCCCGCGAACGTGCCCTGCTGGTCTCCAGCATGCTGGGCCTGCTCGGGCTTGCCGTGCTGGTGCTGGGTTTCATCACTGCCCACGGCATCGCACGCCGCTTCGGCCAGCCGATCGAGGCGCTGGCCAAGGCCGCCGACCAGATCGGCCAGGGCAACTTCGAGGTCACCCTGCCGGTAACCCCGGCCGTGGAGATCAACCAGCTCACCCGCCGTTTCGGGCTGATGGCCGAGGCACTGCGCAAGCATCAGGCCACCAATGTCGACGAACTGCTGGCCGGCCAGCAGCGCCTGCAGGCGGTGCTCGACAGCATCGACGACGGCCTGCTGATCATCGACCGCGAAGGCCATCTGGAACACCTCAACCCGGTGGCCCAGCGCCAGCTGGGCTGGGACGCCAGCCGCCTGGGCCAGGGCCTGGGCAAGGCGCTGCAACGCCCGGAGCTGGACGATCAGCTGCGCCTGATATTGCGTGGCGGCAGCCTGGACCGCGTGCCGGACGACCTGAGCCTGGAAATAGATGAAGAAACCCGCCTGCTGGCCTACAGCCTGACCCCGGTGTGCCATCCACAGGGGCAGATCCTGGGCGCGGTGATGGTGTTGCACGACGTCACCGAGCAGCGCGCCTTCGAACGGGTGCGCAGCGAGTTCGTGCTGCGCGCCTCCCACGAGTTGCGCACCCCGGTGACCGGCATGCACATGGCCTTCGGCCTGTTGCGCGAGCGCCTGACGTTTCCAGCCGAGAGCCGCGAGGCGGACCTGTTCGACACCATTGGCGAGGAGATGCAGCGGCTGACCCAGCTGATCAACGACCTGCTCAACTTTTCGCGCTACCAGAGCGGCTTGCAGAAGCTCGAACTGCAACCCTGCGCGATCGACGAGTTGCTGTCGCGGGCCCGCGAGCGCTTCGCAACGGCGCTGGCCGACAAGCAGATCGAGTTGCGCGTGGAGCTTGCCGCGCCACTGCCGCGCATCCAGGCCGACCCGGCGCAACTGGACCGGGTGCTGGACAACCTGCTGGACAATGCCATCCGTCATACGCCGGTGGCGGGCAGTATCCGCCTCAATGCCCGGCGGCATGCCGAACGGGTGATCATCAGTATCGAGGACAATGGCGAAGGCATTGCCTATGGCCAGCAGGGGCGGATTTTCGAGCCCTTCGTGCAGGTTGGACGCAAGAAAGGCGGTGCCGGGCTGGGCCTGGCACTGTGCAAGGAGATCGTGCAGTTGCATGGCGGGCGCATGGGCGTGTACTCACGGCCAGGGCAGGGCACGCAGTTCTACATGGCGCTGCCGGTGTAACCGCCTTCGCCTGCAGGCGCCAGCCTTGCTGGCGAAGGGGCGCTACGCCTCGTCATCGATCCGCCGCGGCCCCAGCCGCCGCCCCCGGGTCACCAGCTCGACGAACTGGCGCGCACTGAGCGGGTGCGCGAACAACCAGCCCTGGCCATAGTTGACCCCCTCGCTGTTGAGCAGCAACGCCTGGTCCTCGTACTCGATACCCTCGGCGATCACCCGCAACTGCAGGGCGTGGGCCATGCGGATGATGTGCGGGGCCACGCCGCTGCTGGCCGCGTCGTGCCCCAGGGCATCGATGAACGCCTTGTCGATCTTCAGGCAGTCCACCGGCAAGGTCTGCAGGTAGGCCAGGCTGCAATAGCCGGTACCGAAGTCGTCGATCAGCACCTGGTGCCCCACCGCCCGCAAGGCCTGCAGGTTGTCCCGCGCCACCACCACGTCGATCAGCCCGCGCTCGGTGACCTCGAAGGCGATCTGGCTGGCCGACACATGGTGCAAGGCCAGCAGGCGCGCCGCCACCCGGCCGATGCGCGGCACCATCACATCGCACGCCGCCAGGTTCACCGAGATATACAACTGGCGGTTGGCGCGCAGCAGCTGGCCCAGCTGTTCGAGCACACGCTGCAGCACGAAGTCGGTGATCTGGCGGATCTGCCCGGTGTTCTCCGCCAGCGGGATGAACAGGTCGGGGCTGGTCAGCGTGCCGTCGGGGCGACGCCAGCGCACCAGGGCCTCGGCGCCCACGCAGCGCCGGCTGGCCAGCTCGAAGATCGGCTGATACAGCACCTGCATTTCGCCACGGCGCAGCGCGCCCTGCAGCTCCGAGCTCATCGAACGGCTCTGGCGCACCAGCTGCAGCACCAGCCAGCCGATGCACCAGGCCAGCAGCAGGCTGCCGGGGAACAGCAGCCAGAGCACGCCGTTCATCTTCAGCGACAGGCTTTCGCGCGGGGTGATCAGCACCAGCTGGTAGTCAGGCGATTTGGTGGGCATGCGGTATACCAGGCGATCGGGCAGTTCCATCAGGTCCACCCTGGGCGGTGGCGGCCACTGGTCGCCGGGCGGCCACGGCTGCTCCGGGCCCAGTACCGGCACGGCACGCGCGCCGTGGTCGAGCACCACCAGCAGGCTGCCACCGGGCGGCAGGTCGACCACGTCGGTCAGGTGCCCGCGCGACGTCGACACGCGAAAGTGCCCACGCCCCAGCACCAGTGCGGCGCGGTTGTCGTCGGGTTCGGTGGTGGTATTGAGCCAGTAGCTGTAGGTGGGGCCCTGGATGTCCGGTGCCCGCAGCGGGTCGAAGTTGCTGCTGCCCAGCCGGTTGGAGCACGACTGCGTGCCGTCGAGGTAAGTGGCCTCGAACACGAAGCGGTTGTCGAAGGTCACCTGCTGCAAGGCTGCCTGCATCGCACTGCTGCACCCGCGCAGGGGCTGTGCCTGAAGGGCGTCGACGCTTTCGCGCAGTTGGCCGAAGATCTGCTCCAGGCGTTCGAGAAAGCGCTCGCCCTTGGCGTTCATCTGCGCGCTTTCGCGCTGCTGCACCTGGTGCATGGCCACGCCGAGGCTGGCCAGCAGCAACAGGGTTGCACTCGCCGTGGCCGCAAGCGTGGCCAGCAGCCAGGGTCGATAGAGGAGGCGACGCAACGTGGCAAGGGCAGGCGACATCAAGAATCATCCCGTTGAATACCATGAGGTATAGCAACTGCCGGACGAATCAGCCTGCCCGTTGGGCGGTACCGCTCAGCGCTGGCTGTTCAGCACCTGCAGAATCGCGGCAGTCTGGGCATCCGGCTGGCCGTCGAACAGCTGTGGCCGAAAGCGCATCTGGAACGCTGCCAGTACATGCCGGGTGCTCACGTCCAGCTCGCCGGTCTGCTCGATGGCGTAGCCAAAGCGCGCCAGTTGCTGCTGGTACCAGGTGATGCTTGGCGGGTTGACGTCAAAGCGCGCGCGCTGCTGCGCCACCGCCTGAGCGTTGGGCCAGACGCCAAGGCCGGCGTCGGCCAGGCGTTTCCAGGGGAACATCGGGCCCGGGTCGAGCTTGCGCAGGGGCGCGATGTCGCTGTGGCCGATGATGTGTCGTGGCTGGATGCCGTTGCGCTGCACGATGTCCTTGAGCAGTACGATCAGCGCCTGGATCTGCGCCTCGCTGTAGGGGTGCCACACGCGCCCGGTGGGGGTGTCGGTGAAGCCCGGGTTGACGATCTCGATGCCGATGGAAGTGGAGTTGAGCCAGGTCCGGCCCTCCCACTGGCTGTCGCCGGCATGCCAGGCGCGACGACTTTCATCCACCAGCTGATAGATGGTTGCCGGGTTGTCGCCGATCAGGTAATGGCTGCTGACCTCACCGTGGGTCAGCAGGGCCAGCGAGCGCTCGAGGTTGGCATTGGTGTAATGCAGCACCACGAACTGGATGCGGTTGTCCTGGTTGACCGAGGGGTGGCTACGGTCGATCTTCAGGCCGGTGGCGCAACCGGCCAATGTCAGCATCACAAGCGCGGTAAGGAAGGCTTTCATGGAAATGGGGCAGGGCCTGGGCAGTCGGTAATGCAATAGCATAACGTATCCTGCGCAAACCCGTTCACCCCTGTTCGACGCGGTTGCGACCCAGGTGCTTGGCGCGGTACAGCGCCTCGTCGGCGCGCTTGAGCACTGCGTCGCTGCGCTCGCCGGAGCGGAACGCGGTGATGCCGATGGACAGGGTGATGGTCACCCGTTCGCCCTTGAAGTGGAACGGGCAGGCTTCGATGGCGCCGCGCAGCGTCTCGGCCAGCTCGATACCGCTACCCAGCGCGGTCTGCGGCACCAGCAGGACGAACTCCTCGCCGCCGAAGCGGGCGATGAAATCGCGGCTGCGCAGACGCTTGCGCAGCTCGTTGGCAACGATCTTGAGCACCTTGTCGCCGGCCTGGTGGCCGTAGCTGTCGTTGATGCGCTTGAAGTGGTCGAGGTCGGGCATGGCCATCAGCAGGTGGCCGCCGTTTTCCTGCCAGGCGAGCATTTCCTGCTCCAGGCGCTCGGCCCAGGCGGCGCGGTTGGGCAAGCCGGTGAGCGGGTCGATCAGGGCCTTCTGGCGCTGTTCTTCAAGGTGCTCGCGGTAGCCCAGGGCTTCCTGCTCCATGCTCGCGACCCGCTCGGCCAGGCCTTGCAGGCGGCTGGCCAGTTCCTGCTCGCGCAGGTCACGCTGATGCTGGTGCTCGTCCATGGTGCCGAGCAGGCCCTCGAGGCGGTTCTCGAGGATGTGCTTGAGACTGTCGAGGTCGGCAGCGCCCTGCACGCTGCTTTGCAGGCCATCGACCTGTTCGCGCAGCTGGGTATTGAGGTCGCGGGCGACGGAGCTGTTGTCGGCATGCCCTTCGCTGGCCTCCTGCAGGTGGCTCTGGAACGTCTCGAGGCGCTCGTTGAGCTGTTGCAGGTAGGCTTCGAATTCATGCTGGCCGCTGTCGGTGATGGCCAGCATCAGTACCGCCAGGTCATCCAGCACCGGCAGCAGCTCGTACCAGTTCAGCCCGTGCTCCAGGCGCTGACGCACCGCCAGGGCCTGGGGCTTGTGGCGTTCGGGCAGGGTCAGGTCGTCGAGCAAACCGAGCAGGGTCTGCTCGATATGGGTGGCGACGGAGCTATAGGAAGGCTCGGTGCCGTCCGGGAGGGCGTAGAGGAGTTCTTCGGGGGTGGGTTCGGGTGCCCCATCGACTTCGACAGCGTCCGCGTGCTCGGTCAGCACCGGGGCAGGCGTGGGTGGCGGTGTGAGCGCTGGGGCCTCTTCGCCAGCAAGGCTGGCGCCTACAGTGTAGGAGCCGGCATTGCCGGCGATGGGCTGCGCAGCAGCCTCGGCGTCCTCTGTGTCGACCAAGGCTGGGGGCTCGGGCAACGGCTGCAGTTCATCCACATCCGCCGCAGCCGGCACAGGCTGCTCATGCACAGGTTCGACCGCTGCTTGCGCCACCGGCTCCAGGGCCTGCGCCTCGGGTTGAGCGACCTGCGTCTCTTCTTCACGCCCGCCAAACAAGCGTTGCAGAAACCCCGGCTTGCTCGCCTCTTCTGGGTGCTCCAGCACCGCCAGCGCCTTGCCCTGCAAGCCACTGAGCTCGCTCAGCAGCAACGGCATCTCGCGTGACTGGCTGGCCCGCGCATCCAGCTGCTTGGCAAATTTCTTCAGCGGTCGGCTGACCTCGCTGGGCAACGGCAGCTTCTGCAACTGGGCCACCAGCGCGTTGAGCGCGGTGCCTACCTGGGCGATCCGGGTTTCACGGCGCTGCTCGGAATCGAGCACGGCCTTTTCCAGGCGCGGGATCAACCCGGCCAGGGCGGCGTCCATGTTGTCGGTACGGATGACCTCGCGCATTTCCTTCATGCACTGGTCTACCGCGCGGTCGCTGCCTTCGGCCGCCAGGGTGCTGCGCACCAGGCCGCGGCGCAGCAGGTCGAGACGGGCGTCCCACCGGCGTTCGAGCTTTTCCTGCTGCTCGATGCTCTTGAGGTATTTTTCTTTCCAGCGTTGAGCTTCGTCGGTCATGCCAAGGTCCGCAGATAAGGGGACTAACGCAAGGCCGGAAGGGTATCGACAGTCAGGGCATCAGGCAAACGAATCTCGACCGCCACGGGGAGATGGTCGGATATCGGCTGGGACAGCACCTCGACCCGTTCCAGAGTGAGGCTCGGGCTGAGCAGAATATGATCAAGGCAACGCTGTGGTCGCCAGCTGGGGAAGGTCGCTTCGACCTGCGGCGCAATCAGGCCCAGGTCGCGCAGCGGGGAGTGCTGCAGCAGGTCGGTGGCATGGGTGTTCATGTCGCCCATCAGCACCTGGTGACGATAGCCGCCGATCAGCTCGCGGATGTAGCCCAGCTGCAGGGCACGGGTTCGCGCGCCAAGCGCCAGGTGCATCATCACCACCACCAGCGCATCCTCGCCTTCACCGAACCGCACCAGGATCGCACCGCGGCCGGCCGGGCCGGGCAGCGGGTGGTCTTCGAGCAGTTGCGGCTTGAGGCGGCTGAGCACGCCGTTGCTGTGCTGGCCCAGGCGCCCGAGGTTGCGGTTGAGCTGCTGGTACCAGTAGGGGAAAGCACCCAGTTGCGCCAGGTGTTCCACCTGGTTGACGTAGCCCGAGCGCAGGCTGCCGCCGTCGGCTTCCTGCAGGGCCACCAGGTCGAAGTCGCCCAGCAGGTTGCCGATCTTCTGCAGGTTGCCGGCACGCCCCATGTGCGGCAGCAGGTGCTGCCAGCTGCGGGTCAGGTAGTGCCGGTAACGCTCGGTGCTGATGCCTACCTGGATGTTGAAGCTGAGCAGACGCAAGCGACCGTCGGACGGTAGACCACTTGCATCGATATGGTGCTCGTTGACCTGCGGTTCGTGCAGGCCGACGAGGCGCTCGGATTTCCAGCGGCGCATAGTTTCGCCTCTTATTTGGCGGCGCGTTCCTTGGCAATCAGTTGGTCAGCAACGTTCAGTACGCCGTTCGGGCCACCTGCGGTGCCCAGGTCGAAGGTGTACTTGCCGTTGACGACCATGCTCGGAACGCCCTTGATGTTGTACTGCTTGGCAAGTTCCTTGGCCTGGTTGACCTGTCCCTTGATGGCGAACGAGTTGAAGGTGGCCAGGAACTTGTCCTTGTCCACACCCTGGGTGGCCAGGAAGTCGGCCATCTCTTCAGGCTTGGTCAGGTGCTTGCGCTGGTTCTGGATGGCATCGAACACGGCCGCATGCACCTTGTGCTCCACGCCCATGGCTTCCAGGGTCAGGAACATCTGCCCGTGGGCGTCCCATGGGCCGCCGAACATGGCGGGAATACGCTTGAAGTTCACGTCGTCGGGCAGCTTTTCGACCCACGGGTTGATCGTCGGTTCAAAGCTGTAGCAATGCGGGCAGCCATACCAGAACAGCTCGACCACTTCGATCTTGCCAGGCTGGGACACCGGTACCGGGTTGCTCAGCTCGACATATTCCTTGCCGGCGATCACAGGGTCTGCGGCCTGGACCGTCATACCGAAGGCGCTGGCGGCGACCAGCGCGGCGCCGAGAATCAGATTACGCATGCGTTACTCCTGAGCAGTGATGTGTCGCCTCGTCGCGACCTGGGTTCAGACAGGCCGGGGCAGGCCCGAGTTCGTTAGTGTAACGGCAGCGGGCACAAAAAAGGGTGGCCCGGGCCACCCTTTTCATTTTTGCGCCGCTGTATTAACCCAGCGTTAAACCGGGGCTCAGTGCAGGCCCTGGATGTAGCTGGACAACGCGTCGATGTCCTTGTTGCTCAGCTTGCTGGCGATGGTGCGCATGGTGGTGGCATCGCCATCGTTGGTGCGGTTGCCTTCACGGAAGTCCGTCAGCTGCTTGGCCACGTAGCTTGCGTGCTGACCACCCAGGTGCGGGAAGCCGGCGGCGGCAATGCCTGCGCCGTTGGGCGAGTGGCAACCGGTGCAGGCCGGCAGGCCTTTTTCCAGATCACCGCCGTTGAACAGTGCACGACCACGCTCGACCAGCGCCGGGTCGGCGGCGCCCACGCTGCCTTTCTGGCTGGCGAAATAGGCCGCGATATCGGCCAGGTCCTGATCGTTGAACGCGGCCAGCATGCCGGTCATTTCCAGCACGGTACGTTTGCCCGACTTGATGTCGTGCAGTTGCTTCTCCAGGTATTTCTCGCCCTGGCCGGCCAGTTTCGGGAAATTCGGCGCCATGCTGTTGCCGTCGGGGTTGTGACACGCGCCACATACAGCGGTTTTTGCCTGACCGGCAGCAGCATCCCCAACGATATTGCCGGCAGCGTTGGCAGCCCCGGTGATGCCTAAGGTCAACAGCAGACTCACGAATAGTTTGTTCATCAGCTAATCCAACTACGGCTAAGGGTGAAAGAGTTATGTATCGAGGCAACCTGTCTTGTTGACTCACCCGGTCAGGGTGGCCTGATCGTCCTCGTTACTGCAGTCCATGCACAAACCACGCGGCGGCATAGCCTTGAAACCCTGGGGAGCTGCTTCGACAGCCTCTGCGGTCCCTTATGTCAGGCGTGACTTCCACGCTGTAGGGATCCTGTGTAGCCTGAGCGCCGAATACGACCCTTTCAGGGTTGGGGCTGCACTGCGTCTACTGCGCAAGCTTGGTCAAGCAGCTCCCGTGCACATCCTCCTACGCTGGGATAATGCGCACACAAAAACTGGGGCATTATATACTCCCGTGCCTGAAACGGAAACGACACCGCTTGCCGAGACCCCCTCGAGCAACGCCCAATCGGAAATACCATGCAAGTCAAAAACCCCATCCTCGGACTCTGCCAGCAGGCCAAATTCGCCCTCAGTGCCGCCAAAGTCGACCAGTGCCCGGACGACGAAGGTTTCGAAGTGGCCTTTGCCGGCCGCTCCAACGCCGGCAAGTCCAGCGCCCTCAACACCCTGACCCACGCGAGCCTGGCGCGCACCTCGAAAACCCCGGGGCGTACCCAGCTGTTGAATTTCTTCAGTCTGGACGACGATCGGCGTCTGGTCGACCTGCCGGGCTACGGTTATGCAAAGGTGCCGATCCCGCTCAAGCAGCACTGGCAGCGCCACCTGGAGGCCTACCTGGGCAGCCGGGAGAGCCTCAAGGGCCTGATCCTGATGATGGACGTGCGCCATCCCATGACCGACTTCGACAAGATGATGCTCGACTGGGCCGTGGCCAGCGGCATGCCGATGCACATCCTGCTGACCAAGGCCGACAAGCTGACCTTCGGCGCGGCCAAGGGCACGCTGCTCAAGGTACAGGCCGAAATCCGCAAGGGTTGGGGCGACAGCGTGACCATCCAGCTGTTCTCGGCGCCCAAGCGCCAGGGGCTGGAAGAGGCCTACACGGTACTGGCTCGCTGGCTGCAACTGCCGGACAAGCCCGCAGAATAAGGGCTGCCCGGCAAATGCCGGGCAAAAAAAACCCCGGACTTCGTATGGGGAGGGGGAAGTTCGGGGTTCAAGTTCCGGACCGCTAGGGCGGGGTCCAGATATCTGCCAACACTTAACACAACATAGGAGCATCGAAGGGCTTCACCAGCCATTCAGTTACTCTGAGTCGTGGTTCACCGGTTTAGTTCCTCGGCGCGGGAAACTATTTTCCATAGGCCGAAAAAGCAGAAATTGCCGCGACCTTATGCCGCAGCAAATTTCTGTTTTTGGTAGGCACCAAGCACGCTTTTCAGTGCGCCTCGTCCCAGTTCGCCCCCACGCCCACATCCACCACCAGCGGTACATCCAGCTGCGCGGCACCGCTCATGTGCACGCGAATCTCCTGCGCCACCTGTTCCACCAGGTCCTCGCGCACTTCCAGCACCAGTTCGTCGTGCACCTGCAGGATCACCCGGGCATCCAGCGCAGTGCTCGCCAGCCAGTTGTCCACCGTGACCATGGCGCGCTTGATGATGTCAGCTGCGGTGCCCTGCATCGGCGCGTTGATCGCGGTACGCTCCGCGCCAGCGCGCTCCTGCGGACGGTTGGAGTGAATGGTCGGCAGGTACAGGCGCCGTCCGAACAGCGTTTCCACGTAGCCCTGGTCGGCCGCCTGCTTGCGGGTGCGCTCCATGTAGTCGCGCACGCCCGGGTAGCGGGCAAAGTACACGTCGATGTAGGCCTTGGCCGTCTTGCTGTCGACGCCGATGTCCTTGCCCAGCTTCTTTGCGCCCATGCCGTAGATCAGGCCGAAGTTGATCGCCTTGGCGCTGCGCCGCTGGTCGGAGGTCACGTCGCCAAGCTCCACCTTGAACACTTCGGCCGCGGTGGCAGTGTGCACGTCCAGGCCGTTGCGGAAGGCGCTGAGCAGGCCCTCGTCCTTGGCCAGGTGGGCCATGATGCGCAGCTCGATCTGCGAGTAGTCCGCCGCCAGCAATTTGTAGCCGGGCGCCGCGATGAAGGCCTGGCGAATGCGCCGGCCCTCGGCGGTACGCACCGGGATGTTCTGCAGGTTCGGGTCGCTGGACGACAGGCGGCCGGTGGCAGCCACCGCCTGCTGGTAGGAAGTGTGGATACGCCCGGTACGCGGGTTGATCTGCTCGGGCAGGCGGTCGGTGTAGGTGCTCTTGAGCTTGCTCATGGAGCGGTACTGCATCAGCACCTTGGGCAGCGGGAAGCCTTCCTCGGCCAGCGCCTCAAGGGCTTCTTCAGCCGTCGACGGCTGGCCCTTGGGGGTCTTCTTCAGTACCGGCAGGCCGAACTTGTCATAAAGGATGGCGCCCAGCTGCCTGGGCGAACCCAGGTTGAACGGCTCGCCCGCCAGCTCGATGGCTTCGCGCTCCAGCGCGTCCATCTTGTCGCCCAGCTCGCCGCTCTGGATCCTGAGCAGGTCGGCATCCACCAGCGCGCCCTCGCGCTCGATACGCGCCAGCACCGGCACCAGCGGCATCTCGATATCGCTCAGCACACTGGCCAGGCTTGGCAGCGCCGCCAGCTCGGCGTGCAGCTTGTGGTGCAGGCGCAGAGTGATGTCGGCATCTTCGGCGGCGTAGGGGCCGGCCTTGTCCAGGTGGATCTGGTTGAAGGTCAGCTGCTTGGCACCCTTGCCGGCAATGTCGGTGAAGCCGATGGTGGTGTGGTCCAGGTACTTCTTGGCCAGGCTGTCCATGTCGTGGCGGGTGGCCGTGGAATTCAGCACATAGGATTCGAGCATGGTGTCGAAGGCCACCCCACGCACGGTAATGCCCGCGCAGTTGGCCAGGATGTTGATGTCGTACTTGGCGTGCTGCCCGACCTTGGCCTTGTTCGGGTCTTCCAGCAGCGGCTTGAGCGCGTTCAGCACCAGCTCGCGGTCCAGCTGCTGCGGAGCGCCTTCGTAGTCGTGTGCCAGCGGGATGTAGGCGGCCTCATGGGGCTTGACCGCAAACGACAGGCCGACCAGCTGGGCCTGCTGTGCATCGACCCCGGTGGTTTCGGTATCGAATGCGAACAGCTCGGCGTCCTTGAGCTTTTGCAGCCACACGTCGAAACGTGCCTTGTCCAGAATGGTTTCATAGGCGGCCTCGACAGGGGCTGCCGGCTCGGCAACGGCCACCGGGGGCGCCTCGGCGTCGGGTGTGGCGGCAGGGGGCGGGGCGAGCTCCAGGCGCTTGTTCTCGCGCTGAACTTCGTCGATCCAGCCCTTGAACTCGAGTTCGGTGTACAGCTGCAGCAGCGTTTCGCGGTCAGGTTCGCCCAGGTGCAGGTCGTCCAGCCCGACCTCCAGCGGCACGTCGACCTTGATCGTGGCCAGCTGGTACGACAGGAACGCCAGCTCCTTGTGCTCCAGCAGCTTGGCCGGCAGGGTCTTGGCCCCGCGGATCGGCAGGCTCGGCACCAGGTCGAGATTCTCGTACAGCTCCTTGATACCGCCATTGACGCCCACCAGCAGGCCGACGGCGGTCTTCTCGCCCACGCCCTTGACCCCGGGGATGTTGTCGGATGAGTCGCCCATCAGCGCCAGCAGGTCGATGATCTGCTCGGGTGCGACGCCGAACTTCTCCTTCACGCCCTCGATGTCCATCGACGAGCCCGACATGGTATTGACCAGGGTAATGTGCGCATCCACCAGCTGGGCCATGTCCTTGTCACCGGTGGAGATCACCACCGGGCGGGTCGCCGCGGCGCTGCTGCGGGCCAGGGTGCCGATCACGTCGTCGGCCTCGACCCCCTCCACGCACAGCAGCGGGAAGCCCAGCGCCTTGACGCTGGCGTGCAGCGGCTCGATCTGCACACGCATGTCGTCGGGCATGCTCGGCCGGTTGGCCTTGTACTCGGCGTACATCTCATCGCGAAAGGTGCCGCCCTTGGCGTCGAACACCACCGCGAAGGGGCTGTCCGGGTACTGCTTGCGCAGGCTCCTGAGCATGTTCAGCACACCCTTCACCGCGCCGGTGGGCATGCCCTTGGAGTTGGTCAGCGGTGGCAGCGCGTGGAACGCGCGGTACAGGTAGGACGAACCGTCCACCAGGACGAGGGGAGCTTGGCTCATGAGCAGAATCAACCTTTTCAACGGGCCCGGCGCTAGAATGTCCGGAACATTGACGACAAAGGGACAAGGTTATCATGCGTAGACTAAATCGCCTGTTGCTGCTCGGTGTGTTGGCTGCCGCTCCACTGGTAGCCAATGCGGCGGATGAAGCGCCTTCGGCCGATCCGGATGTAACCATTCGCACGGAAGGCGACAAGACCATCCAGGAATACCGCCAGAACGGTTTCCTGTATGCCATCAAGGTCACCCCCAAAGGGGGCAAGCCTTACTTTCTGGTGCGCGCAGACGGCTCGGAAGGCAACTTCATCCGTTCCGACCAACCCGACATGCTGATTCCTTCCTGGAAAATCTTCGAGTGGTAATGCGGGCCCCTACCATCCACCTGGCACTTCCTGCGGGAAGTGCCCGAATGAGCAGTTTTTGACCATGTCTGTCTTCACCCCACTGACCCGGCCCGAGCTGGAAACCTTTCTGGCGCCCTATGGACTGGGTCGCCTGCGGGACTTCCAGGGAATTGCCGCCGGCACCGAGAACAGCAACTTCTTCGTCAGCCTCGAACAGGGTGAGTTCGTGCTGACACTGGTCGAACGCGGGCCGATCCAGGACCTGCCGTTCTTCATCGAACTGCTCGACGTGCTGCACGAGGCCGACCTGCCGGTGCCCTATGCGCTGCGCACCCGCGACGGCGTGGCCCTGCGCGAGCTGGCCGGCAAGCCGGCGCTGCTGCAGCCGCGCCTGCCGGGCAAGCACATCAAGGTGGCGAACAACCAGCATTGCGTACAGGTGGGCGAACTGCTGGGCCACCTGCACACCGCGACCCAGCACAAGGTGCTGGAGCGCAAGACCGACCGTGGCCTGGACTGGATGCTGGCCACCGGCGCCGAACTGATGCCGCGCCTGAACCCGACGCAACAGGCGCTGCTGCAGGGCTGCCTGGACGAGATCGTCGCGCACCAGGGCCAGATCATGGCGCTGCCGCGGGCCAACCTGCACGCCGACCTGTTCCGCGACAACGCCTTGTTCGAAGGCACCCACCTGACCGGGCTGATCGATTTCTACAATGCGTGCTCCGGGCCGATGCTGTATGACCTGGCGATTACCCTGAACGACTGGTGCTGCGACGATGCCGGGCAGATCGACCCGCCGCGGGCGCGGGCGTTGCTCGGTGCATATGCGGCGCTGCGCCCGTTCACCGCAGCCGAGGCACACCTGTGGCCGGTGATGTTGCGGGTGGCCTGCGTGCGGTTCTGGCTGTCGCGGCTGATTGCGGCCGAGTCGTTTGCCGGGATGGACGTGCTGATTCACGACCCGGCGGATTTCGAGGTGCGCCTGGCGGCGCGTCAGCAGGTGGACATCGCCCTGCCGTTCGCGTTGTAACTGAGCCACTCGAGGTTGGAGCCGGCCTTGCCGGCGGAGCCGTTGGGCTGCAGCGCAGCCCTTCGCCGGCAAGGCCGGCTCCTACAGATCGGTGGGTCAGAGCTTTTCCAGGCACCCCGCCAACCCATTGCCCAGGTTCTCCAGCAACCGCTCATAGCCATTGGCATCCGCTGGCATCGTGCCGCCTAGCGCATCCAGCTCGGCCAGCGTCACCGGCAACCCCGCTGTCAGCGTCTCGGCCAGCCGCGGGCGTAGCGGCGGCTCGCTGAATACACAGGTCTTGCCCACTTCCTGCAGGCGCTTGCGCATCGCGGCCACGTGCTGCGCGCCCGGCTGCACCTCCGCCGCCACGCTGAACACGCCGGTGTGCTTGAGCCCGTAGGCCGCCTCGAAGTAATCGAAGGCTTCATGGAAGACAAAGTACGGCTTGCCCGCAACAGCGCTCACCCGCGCCTTGAGCCGCGCATCCAAGGCATCCAGGCGCTCGCCGAATGCCTTGGCGTTGGCGGTGTAGCGCGCCTGGTTCTGCGGATCGGCCGCGCCCAGGTCAGCCGCCATCTTCGCCGCAATCACCCGCGCGTTCACCGACGACAACCACAGGTGCGCATCCAGGCTGCCTGGGCGGTGGTCATGGTCGTGCTCGTCGGCGTCTTGCGCGTGGGAATGGCTGTCCTCGCCAAAATGGCGCAAGGTCAGGCCCGGCAGGTTCTGCACCGCCACCGTCGGCTTGCTGCGGCTACCCAGCACACGGGGCAGAAAACCCTCCATGTCCGGGCCGATCCAGTACAGCAAGTCCACCTGGCCCACCTTGCGCACATCGGAAGGGCGCAAGGCGTAATGGTGCGGCGAAGCGCCCGGTGGCAGCAGCACATCCGGCGTACCGACACCGTCCTGCACCGCTGCGGCGATCAGCTGCAGCGGCTTGATGCTGGTCAGCACCTGAACCTCGGCCTGCGCCGGGGTCAGCAACAGGCTACTTGTGACAAAAGCGACAAAAAGGGCAAAAAATCGGGACACGATAGGCACTCATCGGGGCAGGAACGGGTAACATAATAACGTCTCTCAACAGAACCGTCGCTGCCCATGCCCAATACCCCGCTGGCCAACCGTCCCCACGACCACTCCCACTGCGTGCACAGCGCGCTGGCCGAGGCCGATGCGCTGTGCGCGCGTCAGGGCCTGCGCCTGACCGCCCTGCGCCGCCGCGTGCTGGAGCTGGTATGGCAAAGCCACAAGCCGCTGGGCGCCTACGACATCCTTGCCGTGCTCAGCGAGCAGGACGGCCGCCGCGCCGCACCGCCCACCGTGTACCGCGCACTGGATTTCCTGCTGGAAAACAGCCTGGTGCACCGCATCGCGTCGCTCAATGCCTTCATGGGCTGCAGCCACCCCGAGCATGCCCACCAGGGCCAGTTCCTGATCTGCCGCCAATGCCACGTGGCAATCGAACTGGAGCAAGCCTCCATCAGCGACGCCATCGTGGCCAGCGCCAATGATGTGGGTTTCAGTGTCGAGACCCAGACCGTCGAAGTGGTCGGTCTGTGCGGCACCTGCCGGAGCGCCTGATGAGCAACGCGTTGATCCGCCTCGAGCAGGTGGGCGTCACCTTCGGCGGCCAGGCCGTGCTCGACAGCATCGACCTGTGCGTGGAGCCCGGGCAGATCGTGACCCTGATCGGCCCCAACGGCGCCGGCAAGACCACCCTGGTACGCGCCGTACTCGGCCTGCTGGCGCCGCATACCGGCAGCGTATGGCGCAAGCCGCGACTGCGCATCGGCTACATGCCGCAGAAGATCCAGGTGGACGCCACCTTGCCGCTGTCGGTACTGCGCTTTCTGCGCCTGGTGCCGGGCGTGGACCGCAAGACAGCACTGGCGGCCCTCAACGAAGTGGGCGCCGAACACGTCATCGACAGCCCCATCCAGACCGTGTCCGGCGGCGAGATGCAGCGGGTGCTGCTGGCCCGCGCGCTGCTGCGCAAGCCAGAACTGCTGGTGCTCGACGAGCCGGTACAGGGCGTCGACGTGGCCGGTCAGGCCGAGCTCTACAGCCTGATCACGCGCCTGCGCGACCGCTACGGCTGCGGCGTGCTGATGGTTTCCCACGACCTGCACCTGGTGATGAGCACCACCGATCAGGTGGTGTGCCTCAACCGCCACGTGTGCTGCTCGGGCCACCCGGAGCAGGTCAGCGGCGACCCGGCCTTCGTCGAGCTGTTCGGCAACAACGCGCCAAGCCTGGCGATCTACCACCATCATCACGACCACGCCCACGACCTGCACGGGTCGGTGGTCACCCCGGCCCCTGGCGGGCATGTGCACGGAGACCACTGCAAGCATGGCTGATTTTCTGTTGTATGCCCTGCTTGCAGGCCTGGCCCTGGCGCTGGTGGCGGGCCCGCTGGGCTCGTTCGTGGTGTGGCGGCGCATGGCGTATTTCGGCGACACGCTGTCCCACGCGGCGCTGCTGGGCGTGGCCCTGGGCTTCGTGCTGGACGTCAGCCCGACGCTGGCGGTGACCGTCGGCTGCCTGTTGCTGGCGCTGTTGCTGGTGACCCTGCAGCAGCGCCAGCCGCTGGCCTCCGACACCCTGCTGGGGATTCTCGCGCCGAGCACGCTGTCGCTGGGCCTGGTGGTGCTGAGCTTCATGCACGATGTGCGCATCGACCTGATGGCCTACCTGTTCGGCGACCTGCTGGCGATCAGCCCGGGCGACCTGGCGTGGATCCTGGGCGGTAGTGCGCTGGTCCTGTTGCTGATCGTGGCGCTGTGGCGCCCGCTGCTGGCGGTGACCGTGCACGAGGAACTGGCCCGGGTAGAAGGCCTGCCGGTGGCTGCGCTGCGCTTGGCGCTGATGCTGCTGATCGCGGTGGTGATCGCGGTGGCGATGAAGATCGTCGGCGTGCTGCTGATCACCTCGCTGCTGATCATCCCCGCCGCAGCCGCACAGCGGCATGCGCGCTCGCCGGAACAGATGGCCCTGGGCGCCAGCCTGATCGGCGTAGTGGCGGTGTGTGGCGGGCTGGCCCTGTCGTGGTTCAAGGACACCCCGGCCGGCCCATCCATCGTGGTGTGTGCGGCAGTGCTATTCTTGGTGAGCCTGGCGCTGCCCCGGCGCTGAGCGCGCAGCCCCATGGGCAGGGTGCGGCCGACAGGGTCGCGCCCTGCGACATTTTAATCGCCGCTACATCCTGAAGAGTTATTTTCGCGCCAGCGCGCTGGGTGTAGACTTGCTCGCTTTTTGCGCAAATAGAGAGTCGCAGGAATGAAGCCGTTCGCCTCCCGTTATCTGCTCCTTGCCGCGTTTTCCGTGTTGCTGGCCGCCTGTTCCAGCGCGCCGGTCGACCCGCCGCCGCCCGCGCAGCCCGATGCCTGGCAGCTGCTGGAGCAGAACATCGCCAGCAGCGAGCTGGCCACCGCCGAAGACCAGCTGGCCACCTTGCAGGCCCAGTCGCCGGACGATGCACGCCTCGAACCCATGCAGCGCCAGTTGGCCGAAGCCTACCTGCAGCGCAGCCAGATCGTGCTGCAGAAGGGCGATGTGAATGCCGCAGCCACCGCGCTGGCACGTGCCCGTGCGCTGATGCCCAAGGCCCCGGCGCTGACCGGCGGCGTGAATGGCGCCATCACCCAGGCGCGCAAGGCCGAGCTGGACAAGGCCGAGGCCGCGCTCAAGGCGGCGGAAGCCAAGCCGCCGGCAAAAGTCATCGACCCCACGGCGCCGAGCACCGTAGTGGCGTTGAAAATCACGAAAATAGAAGAACTTCGCCGACAACTGGATGACATCGCCACCGATGTGGTGAATTACCAGTGTGACGTGGTGTTCCAGGTGCCGCGCCGTGATGACGCGCCGTGGCTACAGACCTTGCTGGCCAAGCGGGTTAGCAAGCGCGATGCGAGCTTCGCCTTGCAGCAGGCCCACGAGATTCATCGCAACCAGCCGGCGCAGGTGGTGCTTACGCCGCGGCGCGCCGAGTGATGTCGGCGGTGCCTTCTTCGCCGGCAAGGCCGGCTCCTGCAGGAGCCGGCCTTTTTGACTACGCCGGAATGGCCTTGGCGGCCGCTTCCCGCGACCACACACGGTGCTTGGCAATCGCCGCGATCAACGCCTTGTAGGCCTTCTGATCGCTGCCCACCACCATGCCTTCATCCGCCTTGAGGCCCAGCTTGTCGAGCACGGCCTTGGCATCGCTGTCGGTACCCAGCGGCTTGAGGTGCTTGTAGGCCTCCAGCACGAAGTGCAGCGCCACGCCATCGCCGCTCAGGGCCTGCAGGCTGGCCTTGCCACCGGCGATCCATACCGCATCGAACACCACCGACGGCATGCCTTCCATCGAGGCATCCACCGCCAGGGTCTTGCCGGCAGCGGTCTTCACCGGTGCCGAGGTCGGCCCCAGCAGCACGCCCTGGGCGCTCTCGGCCTGCAACGCCTTCACCAGCGGGTCCACCAGCGTGGCATCCACGCCATCGGCCACCAGAATCGCCACCTTGCGCCCCTTGATGCCTTCGCCCAGCAGGTTCATCTGGCTCAGCGCCGGCGAAGCCTTGAGCGACTGTGGCTTGACGTCCACGGTGCCGGCCTTGGGCGCCGGCAGGCCAAGGTTCTGCGCTACCCGCGCCGCCAGCTTGAGGTCGATGTTGGCGAGAATCTCGTTCACCTCGCGGGCACGGATATGCTCGCGCTCCACCTTGCCCAGCTCGAAGCTGTAGGCACTGATGATGTGCTCCTGCTCGGTCGGGCTCATGCTCTGGAAGAACAGCCGCGCCTGGGAGAAGTGATCGCCGAACGAGGGGCTGCGCTGGCGCACCTTGTGCGCCTCGATGCGCTCGGGGTAGGTCTCGAAGCCGCCATCCTGCGCCGCCGGCGGGGTTTCCTTCGGCCAGCCGCCATCGATGGAGTTGGGCTCGTAGGACGCCCGGCCCTTGTGCACGGTGGTACGGTGCTGGGCATCGCGCTGGCCGTTGTGGTTGGGTGCCACGGGCCGGTTGATCGGGATCTCGTGGAAGTTCGGGCCACCCAGGCGGCTGATCTGCGTGTCGGTGTAGGAGAACAGCCGGCCCTGCAGCAGCGGGTCGTTGGAAAAGTCGATGCCCGGCACGATATGACCGGGGCAGAACGCCACCTGCTCGATTTCGGCAAAGAAGTTGTCCGGGTTGCGGTTGAGCACCATCTTGCCAAGCGGCGTCACCGGTACCAGCTCTTCTGGGATGATCTTGGTCGGGTCGAGCAGGTCGAACTCGAACTTATGCTCGTCGGCCTCGGGCACGATCTGCACGCCCAGTTCCCATTCCGGGTAGTTGCCGGTCTCGATCGCTTCCCACAGGTCGCGGCGGTGATAGTCAGTGTCCTTGCCCGCCAGCTTCTGCGCCTCGTCCCACAACAGCGAATGCACACCCTGCTTGGGCTTCCAGTGGAACTTGACGAAACTGGCCACGCCTTCGGCGTTGATCAGGCGGAAGGTGTGCACGCCAAAGCCCTGCATGGTGCGCAGGCTTTTCGGTATCGCGCGGTCGGACATCGCCCAGATCACCATGTGCGCCGACTCGGGCACCAGCGAGACGAAGTCCCAGAAGGTGTCGTGTGCCGAACCGCCGGTGGGGATCTCGTTGTGCGGTTCGGGTTTGACCGCATGCACGAAGTCGGGAAACTTGATCGCGTCCTGAATGAAGAACACCGGCATGTTGTTGCCAACCAGGTCGAAGTTGCCCTCATCGGTAAAGAACTTGACGGCAAAGCCGCGCACGTCGCGCACCGTGTCACCCGAGCCACGCGGCCCCTGCACGGTGGAGAAGCGCACGAACACCGGGGTGATCTTGTCCGGGTCCTGCAAGAAGCCGGCCTTGGTCAGTGCGGCATGCGACTCGTAAGCCTGGAAGTAGCCATGCGCGCCGGTGCCGCGGGCATGCACGATGCGCTCGGGAATGCGCTCATGGTCGAAATGCGTGATCTTCTCGCGCATGATGAAGTCTTCAAGCAGCGAGGGGCCGCGGTCACCGGCCTTGAGGGTGTTCTGGTTGTCGGCAACCTTGACCCCCTGGTTGGTGCGCAGCGCCTGGCCGGTGGCATCGCTGCGAAACGGCTCCAGGCTCTGCAGCTTGGCGTTGGTGTTGGCCTTGTCGGGCGTCTGGGCGCCGGCGAGTTGACTTTCCTGGGGCGCATTCTTCTTGCTGGGCATGGGTCTGCAACTCCTCATCATCGTACGCGGGGCCCCTGGATGGGGCTCTTCAGGTAGTGACTGACAGGAGTGCCGGGCGTTCCTTTCGAATGACCAGCGAGCAACCACTGATCGCGTTATTCCTCAAGCGTTGGTCAAACACGAAATAAATGCTAAGAACCTATATACGAACAGGCTAAAATGCGCCCCCCGGCTAACAGCTGACCCTATTTCATGCGCCCCACAAGGTTCGCTACGTGATCGAGTTTCAACAAGTCCATAAAACCTACCGCGTCGCCGGTAGGGACATCCCCGCACTGCATCCGACCAGCCTGCGCGTCGAAGACGGCCAGGTGTTCGGTCTGATCGGCCATTCCGGTGCCGGCAAAAGTACCCTGCTGCGCCTGATCAACCGCCTCGAGGCCCCCAGCGGCGGCAAGATCATCGTCGACGGCGAAGACGTCACGGCGTTCAACGCCAACGACCTGCGCCGCTTCCGCCAGCAGGTCGGGATGATCTTCCAGCACTTCAACCTGCTGGCCTCCAAGACCGTGGCCGACAACGTGGCGCTGCCGCTGACCCTGGCCGGGCGCATGTCGCGCGCCGAGATCGACCAGCGCGTCGGCGAGCTGCTGGCCCGCGTAGGGCTGAGCGAGCATGCCAGGAAGTACCCGGCACAGCTGTCCGGCGGCCAGAAGCAGCGCGTCGGCATCGCCCGCGCCCTGGCCACCAAGCCCAAGATCCTGCTGTGCGACGAAGCCACCAGCGCCCTGGACCCGCAAACCACCGCCTCGGTGCTGCAATTGCTGGCCGAGATCAACCGCGAGCTGAAGCTGACCATCGTGCTCATCACCCACGAGATGGACGTGATCCGCCGCGTGTGCGACCAGGTGGCAGTGATGGACGCCGGGCAGATCGTCGAGCAGGGCCCGGTGGCGCAGGTGTTCCTGCACCCCAAGCACCCGACCACCAAGCGTTTCGTGCAGGAAGACGAGCAGGTCGACGAAAGCGAACAGCGCGACGATTTTGCCCATGTACCGGGGCGCATCGTGCGCCTGACCTTCCAGGGCGACGCCACCTATGCGCCGCTGCTGGGCACCGTGGCCCGTGAAACCGGGGTGGACTACAGCATCCTCGCCGGGCGTATCGACCGCATCAAGGACACCCCCTACGGTCAGCTGACCCTGGCCATCACCGGTGGCGACATCGAGGCGGCATTTGCCCGCTTCATTGCGGCAGATGTTCATATGGAGGTACTGCGCTGATGGACGCCCTGAGTTTCTTTGCCAACATCGACTGGGCCGAAATCTGGCTGGCCACGATCGATACCATGATCATGCTGTTCGGCTCGCTGCTGTTCACCGTACTGCTGGGCCTGCCACTGGGCGTGCTGCTGTTTCTGTGCGGCCCGCGCCAGCTGTTCGAAGAAAAGCGTGTGTATGCGCTGCTGTCGCTGGTGGTCAACGTGCTGCGTTCGCTACCGTTCATCATCCTGCTGATCGTGATGATCCCGTTCACCGTGCTCATCACCGGCACCTCGCTGGGCGTGGCCGGGGCCATCCCGCCACTGGTGGTCGGTGCCACGCCGTTCTTCGCGCGACTGGTGGAAACCGCCCTGCGCGAGGTCGACCGCGGCATCATCGAAGCCACCCAGTCGATGGGGGCCACCACGCGCCAGATCATCATGAACGCCCTGCTGCCCGAAGCGCGGCCGGGCATCTTCGCAGCCATCACCGTGACGGCCATCACCCTGGTGTCGTACACCGCGATGGCGGGTGTGGTGGGTGCCGGCGGGCTGGGTGACCTGGCCATCCGCTTCGGCTACCAGCGCTTTCAGACCGACGTGATGGTAGTCACCGTGGTACTGCTGCTGGTGCTGGTTCAAGTTCTGCAGAGTGTCGGCGACAAACTGGTTGTGCATTTTTCCCGTAAGTAACCAAGGGTCGGCCACGCCGACGCGCCGGGGGCCGGAACGGCCCTCACAAGGAGCGATTAGATGAAAAGACTGCTTGCTGCTGTTGCCGCCGTCGCGGCCTTCTCTGCCCACGCGGCCGAGACCCTGACTGTTGCCGCCACCCCGGTACCGCACGCCGAGATCCTCGAGTTCGTCAAACCGGCGCTGGCCAAGGAAGGCGTGGACCTGAAGGTGAAGGTGTTCACCGACTACGTCCAGCCCAACGTGCAGGTGGCCGAGAAGCGCCTGGATGCCAACTTCTTCCAGCACCAGCCGTACCTGGACGAGTTCAACAAGGCCAAGGGCACTCACCTGGTCAGCGTTGCCGGCGTGCACCTGGAGCCGCTGGGCGCCTATTCGAACAAGCTCAAGAAGCTCGACGAACTGCCATCGGGCGCCACCGTGGTCATCCCCAACGACGCCACCAACGGCGGCCGTGCCTTGCTGCTGCTGGACAAGGCTGGCGTGATCAAGCTCAAGGACAACACCAACATCCTGTCGACCGTGAAGGACATCACCGGTAACGACAAGGGCCTGAAATTCCGTGAGCTGGAAGCTGCCACCATTCCGCGCGTGCTGACCCAGGTCGACCTGGCGCTGATCAACACCAACTATGCGCTGGAAGCCAAGCTCAACCCTGAAAAGGACGCCCTGGTCATCGAAGGCAGCGATTCGCCTTATGTGAACATCCTGGTGACCCGCGAGGACAACAAGGATTCGGACGCGGTGAAGAAGCTGGTAGCAGCACTGCACACGCCTGAAGTGAAGAAGTTCATCGAAGAGAAGTACAAGGGCGCGGTCAAGCCAGCGTTCTGATTCAGAAATGCCAAGGGCTGCTACGCAGCCCATCGCGGGTCAAGCCCGCTCCCACAAGTTCTCCACCGCCCTTGAAACCAGGGTTGTACCTGTGGGAGCGGGCTTGACCCGCGAAGCTTTCAGTCGCGCTTGACCAGCCCCGGCAACTGCGCCACCAGCTTCTGGTTGTTGAACGGCGCCCGAATGAACCCGCGCTGGGTACCATCCGGCCCGAGCAGCGCCAGGTTGCCACTGTGATCGACCGTGTAGTTCGGCTTGCTGGTATCGGCCGGAATGAACGGGATGCTCACCGCATTGGCCAGCTTCTGCGTATCCTCCAGCGACCCCGTCACCCCGCGAAAATCCTTGTCGAAGTAGCCCAGGTACGTCTTCAACTGCGCCGGTGTATCCCGGTTCGGGTCGACGCTCACCAGCACCACCTGCAAACGGTCCACCGCCTCCTTGGGCAGCTCGCTCTTGACCTGCCGCAGTTGCGCCAGCGTGGTCGGGCAGATGTCCGGGCAGAAGGTGTAGCCGAAGAACAGCAGCGACCACTTGCCCTTGAGCTGGTCCAGCACCACCGGCTGGCCGTTCTCGTCGGTCATCTGCAGCGCCGGCACCTGGCGGCTCTGCGGCAGCAGGATGATCCCGGCATCGATCAGCGCCGTGGGGTCGCCCTGGCTGCGATTGCTCAGCACCTTGTTGATGGTAAGCCCGAGAATCAGTGCGACCAGGGCAACGAGGATGAAAACGGTTTTCTGGGTTCGAGTCATAGGTTCAACAGTAGGTAATGGTCAACAAGCAGCGCGATGAACAGCAGGAACAGGTACGCGATAGAGTACTTGAAGGTCCTGATCGCCGCGTGCGGCCGACTGCCACGGTACAACACCCAGGCCCAGTGCAGGAAGCGCCCGCCCAGCACCACGGCGCAGGCCAGGTACAGCGGCCCGCTCATGTGGATCACGTAAGGCAACAGGCTCACCGCCAGCAGCGCGGCGGTGTACAGCAGAATGTGCAGCTTGGTGTAGTGCTCGCCGTGGGTCACCGGCAGCATCGGGATATCGGCCTTGGCGTACTCCTCCTTGCGATGGATGGCCAGGGCCCAGAAGTGCGGCGGAGTCCAGGCGAAGATGATCAGCACCAGCAACAGGGGCTCGGCGCCCACATGCCCGGTCACCGCCACCCAGCCCAGCAGCGGCGGCGCCGCCCCGGCCAGCCCGCCGATCACGATGTTCTGCGGCGTGGCCCGCTTGAGAAAGCCGGTGTAGAGCACCGCATAGCCCAGCAGCGAGGCCAGGGTCAGCCAGGCGGTCAGTGCGTTGGTGAAGCTCAGCAGCAGCACCATGCCCAGCACCGCCAGCAGCAAGGCGAACGCCAGCGCCGCCAGCGGTGCGACGCGCCCCTCGGCCAGCGGCCGCTTGTGGGTGCGCGCCATCAGTGCGTCGATGCGCCGGTCCACCACATGGTTGACCGCCGCCGCTGCGCCCGCACACAGGCCGATGCCCAGGTTGCCGAACACCAGTACCGTCCACGGCACGCCCGCGCGGGTGGCCAGGAACATCCCCACCAGCGAGGTGATGAGCATCAGCACCACCACCTTGGGCTTGGTCAGCTCCAGGTAGTCGCGCCACAGCGCCTGCTGGCGCGCGGGGTTCAGAAGCGTTGCCATGGGTTCTCTCCCAGATAATGCACCACGCCCACCGGGCGCAGCGGCGTCAGGCGCCAGCCCTGGCTGACCTTGCGCGCCTTGGGCTGCATGGCCAGGCGCGTGCGGTAGTTGACCAGCACCAGCGTCAGCAGCAGCGCCGCGCCACCGGCGTTGTGCGCCACCGCCACCGCCAGCGGCAGCCCGAACGCCACATTGCTGATGCCCAGCCCCACCTGCACCGCCAGCGCCAGCAGCACCAGCCTGGCCAGGCGCCGCAGGCCGATAGCGTGCAGCTGCCAGGCCAGGGTCAGCAACACCAGCGTGACCAGCAGCGCCCCCAGGCGGTGGGTGATATGGATGGCGGTACGCGCCTCGCTGTCGAGCTGTCCGCCCAGGTAGTTGGGGCCGATGTGCTGGGTGAGGTGAAAGCCGTTGGCAAAATCCGCCTCGGGCCACCACTGGCCGTGACAGGTCGGCAGGTCGACGCAGGCCACCGCGGCATAGTTGGCGCTCACCCAGCCGCCCAGGGCGACTTGCCCGATCACCAGCAGCAACGCCAGTGCCGCCAGGCGCCTTAGCCGCAGCGGCAGGCCGGGCAGGGGCATGAACGCGCGCGACAGGCGCAGGCTCAGCAGAAACAGCAGGCTCAGGGTGGCAAAGCCGCCCAGCAAGTGCGCCGTGACCACCTGCGGCCACAGCTTGAGGGTGACCGTCCACATGCCGAACGCGGCCTGGAAGAACACCACCGCCAACAGCAGCAGCGGCAGGCGGTACGGCTGGCCGTTGTGCCCATGCCGACGCAGCGCCTGCACCGCCAGCATGGCGATCACCAGCGCCAGGGTGCCGGCAAAATAACGGTGCACCATCTCGTTGCGGCCCTTGTGGGCCTCGACCGGCGTGTCCGGGTAGTGGCGTTCGGCATGTGCCAGTTGCGCCTCGGTCTTGGGCACGCTGATGAAGCCGTAGCAGCCCGGCCAGTCGGGGCAGCCCAGGCCGGCGTGGGTCAGGCGGGTATAGGCCCCCAGCAGCACCACCACCAGCGCGAGGAAGGTGGCGAACACGGCGAGGCGGTATCCGGGTCTGGCCATGGTGCGTGCCTCCTAGCCGATGTTGGACAGCTTGAGCAGATGGCGCAGGTCGTTGAGCAGGTCCTTGCCCTTGACCCGTGCGTCGTAGCGCAACACCAGGTTGCCGTGGGGGTCGACGATCCACAGCTGCGCGCCCTTCAGGCTCCCGGCGGCCCTGCTGTACTGCGCCAGCTCCAGCGCATAGCGCTGCAGTTGCGGGTACTCGCGCGCAAGCCTGGCCTGATACGCCTCGCTCAGCGGTTGCCCGGCGGCCAGCGCGTGGCTGGCACGGGCGGCGTCGCGGCCAAGGCCGATCTGTACCTGGCGCGCCAGGTACACCAGTTGCTGGCAGTCCGCGTCACAGTCACCAGGGGTGCTGACCAGCAGTTGCCAGCGCGCCTCGTCGGTCGAGACCCCCAGCTCGGCGCGGCCCTGGCCGTTGCCGATCAGTTCGCCGTGGTAGCTGCGGCTTTCCGGCACCCAGAACTGCAGCTTGTACATGCCGGTGGCGAGCATCATCGGCCCCACCACCACCAGCAGGATCAGAATCAGCTGCAACCGCCCGCGCCAACGACGGCGCGGCACTTCAGACGTGCCGGATGGATGCATGACGGCGCCCATGGTGGTTCTCCTTGTCGTTGTGCCAGCCGAAATAGAGGTACAGCGCAACCAGCGCCGCGGCCAGGGCAAACCATTGCACGGCGTAGCCCAGGTGTTTCTCCGGGCCCATCGCCACCACTGGCCAGTCCAGCCGGTAGCTGGCCGGGCCCGGTTCCAGGCGCAGTTCATGGGCAAAGCCCTCGCGGCCCAGCTGCGGCCACAGCTGCGCGGCATCCACCGCCGTGAGCAGGTGCGGCCAGCGGCCCCCTTGCGGGTCGGCGTGCAACTGGAAGGTGCTGCCCGGCGCCACATAGACCCAGGCTTGCAGGGCAAGCGGTGTCTCGGGGGTGCTGAACTGCACCGCCACACGCCGGTCGGGCCAGGGCAGCCAGCCGCGATTGACCAGCAGCCACAGGCCGCTGGCCTGGTCGTGAAAGGGTTGCAGCAGCTCGACCCCGGCCTGGCCGTCGCGCAGGCGGTTGTCGAGCAGCACACTGTGGGTGCGGTCGAAACGGCCATACAGGTGCACCCGGCGATAGGCCGGGTCGCTCGCCTGCGCCAGCTGCTCGCTGGCCAGGGGCGCTGCCACCCGGCGCTCTGCATAGGTGGCCAGCAACTCGCGCTTTTCGGCGGCGCGCCCCAACTGCCAGCAGCCCAGCGCAATCAGCCCCGGCAGCAGCAACATCACCACCAGGGTCGGCACCCGGCCGGGGCGGAACGGCCTCATCGGGGCCCCGCAACGGCTGTCGCTATACTTGTTGTAGTCATCGCATCCCCCGGAGTACCGCCATGCTCAAAGCCGCGATTGTCCTGATGCTGCTGGCGACCGTGATCAGCCTGTTCAGCGGCCTGTTCTTTCTGGTCAAGGACGATGACAACTCGACCCGCCTGCTCACCGCCCTGAAAATCCGTGTCAGCCTGGCCGCCATCACCCTGGCGCTGGTCGCCTGGGGTTTCTACAGCGGCCAACTGGTGTCCCACGCGCCGTTCTAGGCGCGGCTACAGCACATACACGAAGATGAACAACCCCACCCACACCACATCCACGAAGTGCCAGTACCAGCTGGCCGCCTCGAAGCCGAAGTGCTTGTCGGCGCTGAAATGCCCGCGCAGGATGCGCATCAGCATCACGAACAGGATGATCGTGCCCATGGTCACGTGGGCCCCGTGGAACCCGGTGAGCATGAAGAAGGTGGCGCCGTAGATCCCCGAATGCAGGGTCAGGCCCAGTTCGGTGTAGGCCTCGTGGTACTCGTAGGCCTGCAGGATGAGAAACGCCACGCCCAGCACGATGGTCAGTGCCAGCCAGAATTTCAGCGCACCGCGGTGATCCTTGCGCAGGGCATGGTGGGCGATGGTGATGGTCACGCTGGAGCTGACCAGCAGAATGGTGTTGATCAGCGGCAGGTGCCACGGGTCGATCACATCGCTGGGCGGTGGGAACAGCTTGGGGTCGGGGGTATGCAGCAGCGGCCAGGCGAACTGGAAGTTCGGCCACAGCATGTGCGCCACGCCCTTGGCACCTTCCCCACCCAGCGCCGGGCCTGCCAGGTGGCGCACGTAGAACAGCGCACCGAAGAAGGCCACGAAGAACATCACCTCCGAAAAGATGAACCACGACATGCCCCAGCGGAACGAGCGGTCCAGCTGCGGGCTGTAGAGCCCGGCGCGGCTTTCCTTGATCACCGCGCCGAACCAGCCGAACAGCATGTAGGCCAGGCACAGTGCGCCGACGAAGAAGATCAGCGGGCCATGGGAGTCCTCGTGGCCGGCCTTCATGTCGTTGAACCAGGTGCCCAGGCCGAACACCGTGATCAGCATGCCGAGGGTGGCGATGATCGGCCACTTGCTCTGCGCCGGTACGTAGTAGTGCTGATGAGCAGCCATGGATCGTTCTCCTTATCGGGCGCTCTGTACGGTCTGGGTGGCCACGTGGGCCACCGGCGGCTGGCGAGCGGTGATATCGAACAGCGTGTAGGCAAGCGTCAGGTGTTTCACATCCTTGGGCAGGTCGCGGTCGACGATGAAGCGCACCGGCATCTCGATGCGCTCACCCGGCTGCAGCACCTGCTGGCTGAAGCAGAAGCATTCGGTCTTGTGAAAGTATGCGGCTGCCTCCGCCGGGCTGATGCTGGGGATGGCCTGGGCGGTCATCGGCTTGTCGGTGGGGTTGCGCGCCACGAAGATCATCTGGTTCACCGCGCCCGGGTTGACGTCGATCTGGTCGGCGGTGGAGTAGAAGTCCCAGACCATGTCGCTGGCATTGGTCGACAGGAACTGCACCTTCACCGAGCGCGTGGGGTCGCTGACCTGGCTGCCTGCGTACTGCCCGCCGGTCTTGCCGTTGATGCCGAAGGCCTTGCACATCACGTCGTAGATCGGCACCAGGGCAAAGCCGAAGGCGAACATCACCACGGTCAGCAGCATCAGCCGCGTCACCAGTCGCCGCAGCGACGTGCGCTCGTTCATGGCAGCACCCTCATTTCACTTCCGGCGGGGTCTGGAAGGTGTGGTAGGGCGCGGGCGAGGGCACCGACCATTCCAGCCCTTCGGCGCCATCCCATGGCTTGGCCGGGGCCGGCTTGCCGCCACGGATGCACTTGATCACGATGAACAGGAAGAAGATCTGCGTGACGCCGAAGGTGAACGCGCCGATCGACGACACCATGTTGAAGTCGGCGAACTGCAGGTTGTAGTCCGGCACCCGGCGCGGCATGCCCGCCAGGCCAACGAAGTGCATCGGGAAGAACGCCATGTTCATGCCGATGAACGACAGCCAGAAGTGCAGCTTGCCGAGGGTTTCGTCGTACATGTGCCCGGTCCACTTGGGCAGCCAGTAGTAGGCGGAGGCGAAGATGCCGAAGATCGCCCCCGGCACCAGCACGTAGTGGAAGTGCGCCACCACGAAGTAGGTGTCGTGGTACTGGAAGTCGGCCGGGGCGATGGCCAGCATCAACCCCGAGAAGCCGCCGATAGTGAACAAGATGACGAAGGCAATGGCGAACAGCATCGGCGTCTCGAAGGTCAGCGAACCTTCCCACATGGTGCTCACCCAGTTGAACACCTTCACCCCGGTGGGCACCGCGATGAGCATGGTGGCGTACATGAAGAACAGCTCGCCCACCACCGGGATGCCGACCACGAACATGTGGTGCGCCCACACGATGAACGACAGGAAGGCGATGGCCCCGGTGGCGTAGACCATCGAGGTGTAGCCGAACAGCGGCTTGCGCGAGAACGCCGGGATGATCGAGCTGACCGCGCCGAACGCCGGCAGGATCATGATGTACACCTCGGGGTGACCGAAGAACCAGAACACGTGCTGGAACAGTACCGGGTCGCCACCACCGGCGGCGCTGAAGAAGCTGGTGCCGAAATGGATGTCCATCAGCATCATGGTTACCACACCGGCCAGCACCGGCATCACCGCGATCAGCAGGAACGCGGTGATCAGCCAGGTCCAGACGAACAGCGGCATCTTCATCAGGGTCATGCCGGGGGCGCGCAGGTTGAGGATGGTGGCGATCACGTTGATCGCGCCCATGATCGAGCTGATGCCCATCAGGTGGATGGCGAAGATGAAGAAGGTCACGCTGGCCGGTGCGTAGGTGGTCGACAGCGGGGCATAGAAGGTCCAGCCGAAATTCGGCCCGCCGCCGGGGCTGAACAGGGTCGATACCAGCAGCAGGAACGCTGCCGGCAGCAGCCAGAAGCTGAAGTTGTTCATGCGCGGCAGGGCCATGTCCGGCGCGCCGATCATCAGCGGGATCATCCAGTTGGCCAGGCCGACGAAGGCCGGCATCACCGCACCGAACACCATGATCAGGCCGTGCATGGTGGTCATCTGGTTGAAGAATGCCGGCTCCACGATCTGCAGGCCGGGCTGGAACAGCTCGGCGCGGATCACCATGGCGAACGAGCCGCCGAGCAGGAACATGGCGAAGGCGAACCACAGGTACATCGTGCCGATGTCCTTGTGGTTGGTGGTCAGCACCCAGCGCATCAGGCCCTTGGCCGGGCCGTGGGCGTGGTCATGGGCGGCATGACCGTGGTCGTCGATGACTGTACTCATGTCCTGTCTCCCCGGTTCATTGGCTGTCGGCCTGCTTGAGCGCCAGCACATCCTTCGGCGTGACCATGTCGCCCTTGTTGTTGCCCCAGGCGTTGCGCTCGTAGGTGATCACGGCGGCGATATCCACTTCCGAGAGCTGCTTGCCGAACGCCGCCATGGCCGTGCCGGCCTTGCCGTGGAAGACGATGTTCAGGTGATCCTTGATCGGGCCGGTGGCGATCTTCGAACCCTTGAGCGCCGGGAACATCGGCGGCAGGCCCTGGCCTTCGGCCTGGTGACAGGCCACGCAGGTGGTGTGGTAGACCTTGTCGCCGCGCTCGCTGAGCTCCTGCAGGGTCCACTCCTTGCTGGTCAGCTCCTTGAGCTTGGCCGACTCGGCCTTGCGTTCGGCCAGCCAGGTGTCGTAGTCGGCCCTGGACTTGACCTCCACCACCACCGGCATGAAGCCGTGGTCCTTGCCGCACAGTTCGGTGCACTGGCCGCGGTAGATGCCCGGCTTCTCGACACGGGTCCAGGCCTCGTTGACGAAACCGGGGATGGCATCGCGCTTGACCGCGAACGCCGGCACCCACCAGGAATGGATGACGTCGGCGGCAGTCACCAGAAAGCGCACCTTGGCACCCACCGGGATCACCAGCGGCTGATCGACCTCCAGCAGGTAGTGCTCGTCCTTGGGTGCCTTGTTGTGGATCTGATCGGCGGGGGTGGCCAGGTTGCTGAAGAACTCCACGTCCTGGCCCAGGTACTTGTAGTGCCACTTCCACTGGTAGCCGGTGACCTGGATATCCACGTCCGACTCGCTGGCATCGTAGATGTCCACCAGGGTCTTGGTGGCGGGGATGGCCATGGCCACCAGGATCAGGAACGGCACCACCGTCCACATGATCTCGACCCAGGTGTGCTCATGAAAATGCGCCGGCTGCTGGCCGGTGGAGCGACGGTGCACCATCATCGACCAGAACATCGCGCCGAACACCACGATGCCGATCACCACGCAGATCCAGAAGATGGTCATGTGCAGGTCGAACACGGCGTTGCTGACTTCAGTCGCCCCCGGCGCCATATTCACGGTCCAGGCGGCGTGTGCCGGCGTGAACAGTGACCACAACAGCAGGCCCATCCAGGCATGTGGATGTCGCATCATTGCGGGTTCCCCTTATGATTCTTGTTATCCCGGAGGCAGGGCCTACGGCTAAGGGTACGGCGTCAAGACGGCGAACTTCGACGGCGAGCCCCTGCTGGACAGCAGGCGGGCCTCATCAACCAATCACTTTCAAAGCGGAGTATAGACAGCCGCCCGGACCGCGCAAAAAATCGCCGAGAGGGGGTTGATGGCCATTTGATATGCCTTACAGCGACATAAACGCACATCGTTTATGACAAATCCGTCTTAACTCTTTTTCGAACCGAGCTACCTTATGTCATCCGTGTGTTTCCCTTGTCCCTGGAGTTGTCATGAACATCGCCGCTTTGCGCGAGCAGATCACCCGTGCCCGTCAACATGAGGTCCAAACCGGCCAGTTGAAAAAGCAACTTGAAGTGCAACTGCCCCACCTGCATCCCTCGATCAATCTGCCTGAGCAAGACCCGCATGCAGCGCTTGTGGGGTTTGTCGACGCGTACATCGATCAGGTACCCGAATTGCTGGAGGCCGCCAATGCGGTGGCGCGCGAGGCGGGCATCGAGTCGCAGATCAAACCGGTACTGAAAATTGCCGAAGCCTATTTCCTGCAGCCGCCGGCGATCATGCAAGGCCAGGTCGGCCTGGGCTGCCTGCTGGATGAGGCCTACCTGGCGCACCGCCTGGTGGAGGAAGTGAACGACCTGTACATCAAGCATTTCAAGCAGCCACTGATCCCACTGGATACCACCGTGGCCAACCTGATCGCGCATCAGCTGATCGGCGAGGCATTCGCCAACCAGCTGGATGAGGTGGTGCACCACTCGGTGGACGAAATGCTCAACGACGAAAGCTTCGCGCTCGAATCGGTGGAGGCCTACCGAGACAAGCTGAGCAGCCCGGACACCGGCGCGGCGTGGAAGCGCTGGCCGTGCCTGTCGCGCCAGCTGGGCGTGGGGCTGGAGCTGGATCAGTCGGCCTGATCGGCTCGGCGGCGCAGCCTTCGCCAGCAAGGCTGGCTCCTACAGGATTACACCCCGTGTAGGAGCCAGCCTTGCTGGCGAATCGTTCACGCGCCAAGCCCTGCCGCCATACGCGCCCGCCCCTCGGTGCGCCGCTTCAACCCGCGCGGCTCGATCACCAGCACCGATCCATTGCCCGCATTCGCCCGGCCCCAGTCCTCCAGCAGCTCGAGACACGCGTGGTCGATGTAGCTGAGCTGGGCCAGCGGTACATGCAACGTGGTACATACCGGTACGTTATCAAGCACCCGGGCGAGTGCCGGGACCTTGAGAAACGTCGCCGCACCGCTCAAGCGAAGCTCCAGGTGCCCCGGCGTATCCAGGTGGCTGATGCTGATCTTCAACCGCGCCGCCTTCAGCGCAAGCTTGAGCAAAGTCAGGGCGAAACCCAGCAGTACGCCGGTCAACAGGTCGGTGAAGATGATCGCCAGTGCGGTCGCCGCGTAGGTGAACATCGGCATGCGCCCATAGCGCCCCAACCCGCGGAACGCCTTGAAGTCCACCAGCTTGAAGCCGGTGTACACCAGTACACCTGCCAGGCTCGCCACCGGGATCTGCTGCAGCACACTGCTCAGCACCACCACGAACGCCAGCAACCATGCCCCATGCAGAATAGCCGACAGCCGCGTCTGCGCACCGGCCTGCACGTTGGCCGAACTGCGTACGATCACCCCGGTCATCGGCAACGCCCCCAGCACGCCGCAGAGCATGTTGCCCACCCCCTGGGCCGACAGTTCACGGTCGAAATCCGAACGCTGGCCACTGTGCATGCGGTCCACCGCTGCCGCCGACAGCAGCGTCTCGGCACTGGCGATGAATGCCAGGGCGAGCGCCGCCACCAGCAGGTGCGGGTTGGCCAGTTGCAGCAGGTCGGCGGGGCGCAGCCAGTCGATGGCCTCGGCCAGGTTGGCGGGCACCACCACGCGGTTCACCGGCAACGCCAGCCACAGGCTCAGCAGGGTCATCAGCGCCACCCCGAGCAAGGCCCCCGGCACGAAGCGCAGACGCTGCGGGCGCAGGCGCTCCCAGCCCCACATGATCGCGATGGTGCCCAGGCCCAACGCACCCGCCTGCCAGGCATTGCCGGGGCCTTCCGGGGTCAGCGCCTGCAGTACGGTCTGTGGGAACGCCGTCAGGTTGGCCAGCCCGGAAGGCTGCGGGCTGGCGTCGAACATCACATGCACCTGCGACAGTACGATCAGCACGCCGATACCGGCGAGCATGCCGTACACCACCGCTGGCGCCGTGACCCGGAACCAGCAGCCCAGGCGCAGACGCCCGGCCAGCAGTTGCAGCAGGCCCGCCAGCAGCAGGATCGGCCCGAGCATGGCCATGCCATGCTGGCGTACCAGCTCGAACACCAGCACCGCCAGGCCCGCCGCCGGGCCGCTGACCTGCAATGGCGAGCCGGCGATGAACCCCACCACCAGGCCACCGACGATGCCGGTGATCAGACCCTTGGCCGGGGGCATGCCGGAAGCGATGGCAATGCCCATGCACAGCGGCAGCGCCACCAGAAACACCACCACCGAAGCCAGCAGTTCACGCGGCAGGGCCGCTTTCAATTGCGTCATGTTCACCTTGATTCTCCCTCTATCGATCACGCCGGGCCATTCCGCTGGCCCGCACGCCGCAGTAACGCCGCCACGCGGGCAGCCGCAAGCCGCCGGCAGGCCGGCAAGGCATTCATGGAAATTCAAGGCAGCCGACTACCTGGGCTGCACGCGAACGTGCAGCCTTCAGTCACCCTGTTGCGAATGAGGTGTGGCTAGTAGCGCCCGCGCGGGGTAGCGCAGGGAATCGGCTGGCCGCTCTGCAGGGGCAGGAAGCGGTCGCTTACCGCGTCATAGGCGGTGATTTCGCTGGTTTCGATGTCGTAGATCCAGCCGTGGATATACAACTGGCCGGCCGCCAGGCGCGAGGCGACCGAAGGGTGGGTACGCAGGTGCTGCAACTGCGCGATGACGTTTTCCTTGGTCAGCACCTGCATGCTTTCGTGTTCGTTGTGGCAATGGCAATTGTCTTCGACCACCGTGCGCGCCACCTCGGCATGCCGCAACCAGGCCTTGACCGTGGGCATCTTCTCCAGGCTCTGCGGGTTGAGCACGGCACGCATGGCCCCGCAATCGGAATGCCCGCACACGATGATGTGCTGCACACCCAGGGCCATCACCGCGTATTCGATGGCCGTGGATACACCACCGTTCATCTGCCCGTAGGGCGGCACCACGTTACCCACATTGCGGGTCACGAACAGGTCGCCAGGGGAGCTGTGGGTAATCAGTTCGGGCACGATGCGCGAGTCGGCGCAGGTAATGAACATCGCCCGCGGCTTCTGCGCAGTGGCGAGTTTCTTGAAGAGCTCTTCCTGTTGCGGGAAGACTTCATGATGAAAATGCAAAAAGCCGTCGACGATATGCTTCAGTGCGGCATCGGCGCTTTCGGCTTGATCAGCCGGGCCGTTTTGAGAGGGGTCCTGGTCTTTCATTGTTGATCCTCTTTGACGGTTTGAAGGTAAGTCCATTTTACCGGTTCAAGATTCAGACAACGCAATGAAGCTTGGATGTCGCTCACGCTCAATAAAGCACAGTGCGGCTGCCTGGCGTTTCACGCTACGCGGAAAAACTTAACTCAAACTGAATTTGGAGGCTCTAGAACGGGCGTTCCAGAACAAAAGGGCGGGCCTCGAATACTAGCAAAAAAGCATTAATGGCAACTACCCATTAATGCATTACAGCAGCGACAACTGCCCACCGGGCGGGCAGAACGCGCTGCAATCGAGCGCATGGCCTTCACGCCGGTTCAGTCCCAGGCGGCGCATGGCCTTGTCGAAACGCTGCGCCAGCAAGTCGGCAAACACGCCTTCGCCCCGCATGCGTGCGCCAAAACGGCTGTCGTACAGCTCGCCGCCACGGCTCTGACGGATCAGGCTCAGCACATGGGTCGCACGTTGCGGGTAATGATCCTGCAGCCATTGCTCGAACAGCGGCGCCACCTCCAGCGGCAGGCGCAGCAGCATGTAGGCCGCGTGCAGCGCGCCGGCCTGCTTGGCCGCCTCCAGCAGGTGCTCCAGTTCGCTGTCGTTGATCATCGGGATCATCGGCGAACACAGCACACCTACCGGTACACCCGCCTCGCGCATCACCCGAATCGCCCGCAACCGCGCCTTGGGCGCGGCGGCACGCGGTTCCAGGGTGCGCTTGAGCTCGTCGTCGAGGGTGGTCAGGCTGATCATCACCGACACCAGGCGCTGCTGTGCCAGTTCGGCCAGCAGGTCGAGGTCGCGCAGGATCAGCGAGCCCTTGGTCACGATGGTGACCGGGTGACGGTAGCGCAGCAGCACTTCGAGCAGGCGCCGGGTCAGCTGCTGTTCGCGCTCGATGGGCTGGTACGGGTCGGTGTTGGACCCCAGGTTGATCGGGGCGCACACGTAGCCTTTCTTCGACAGCTGTTGTTCCAGCACCGCCGCCGCGTTGGTCTTGGCGATCAGCTTGGTCTCGAAATCGAGCCCCGGCGACAGGTCCCAGTAGGCGTGGCTGGGGCGGGCATAGCAATAGATGCAACCATGCTCGCAACCTCGGTAGGGGTTGATCGAGCGGTCGAAGGTCAGGTCGGGCGAGGTGTTACGGGTGATGATGGTTTTGGCCGTCTCGATGCGGACTTCGGTGCCCTGGGTCAGCGGCACCTCCTGGTACCAGCCATCATCCTCGGCCACAGAGCGGGCAGGGGCGAAGCGGTTGTGCGGGTTGTGCGCGGTACCGCGGCCACGCACAGGCGCTGGAGTGAACATGGCGAGCCCCTGTACTGTTTTTATATACAGTACTGCATCGCCACCAGGACCTCCAGCACCGCTCGGCGCCCGACGTGGCTACGGGTTAAGGCCATGCCACTGCAGAAACGGCAGGGGGCTCACGTCACGCCCGCGAAACACCTTGAACCCTGCCGTGATCGAGCGCCCGGCCCCCGGGGCAACAATGGCCTCGAGCAGGGCACGCCCGGTGGCCGGGTTGAGCACGCCTTCGGCTTCGAACCGGGCGAAGGCATCGATCGCGTAGACCCGTGACCACAGGTAGCTGTAATAGCCCGCCTCGTAGCCGCTGGCCAGGTGATCGAAGGCCTGGGCCGGACGCTCGAAATCGCCCAGCGGCCAGGGCAGCACTGCGTCGAACTGTTCCACCACCTGCTGCTGCAGGCTTTGCGCAGCAGCCGGGTAGGTCTCGCCATGCAGGTGCAGGTCCAGGCGCGCCATTGCCAGGTCTCGGGCAAACGTGAGCCCTTGCTGCTGTTTCTGCTGGTCGAGAAACGCCTGCACCGTGGACTGCGGCAGTGCCTTGCCTGTCTGGTAGTGGTGGGAGATACCGGCCAGGTACTCGGCCGACCAGCACCAGCGCTCCAGCAGCTCACTGAAGAACTCGATCCCGTCCGGCCCCAGGCTGTCGATATCGGACAGGCGGTAATCGGTGGTGGCCACCAGCAGCTGGTGCAGGCAGTGACCGAACTCGTGGTACAGCTTGCGCAGGTCCAGGTGGGTCAGCAACGGTGGGGCAACCCCGTCGCCACGCTCGACTGCGCAGAACAGCGCCGCCGCGCCCTTGTGAAAACGACCCTCGGCATCCACGTGGCGGTTCCATACCCGCAGGCTCCAGGCGTAGTCCTCCTTGCCCGGGCGGGTGATCGCATCCATGTACAGGTACCCCACCAGCGCATGGCCCTGGGTTACCTCGAAGCACCGCACATCCGCATGCCAGGCCTGCAACGTGCTGGACGGCGTGATCTGCACGCCGAACAGGGTATCGGCCAGCTGCGTCATGGCCAGCACCACCTGCTCCAGCGGGAAGTAGCCACGCATTTCCTCGCCAGACAGCGCCAGCGGGTGCCGATGCGCACGCTGCGCGTAGAAGGCGATGTCCCAAGGCTGCAGGCCACCCAAGCGCGCCTGCTGGTCGAAGGCCCGCAACCGCGCGGTTTCGGCGCTACGCCAGGCGGCGCTGTGGGTGCTCAGGTCCTGCAGAAACCGCGTGACCTGTTGCGTCGATTCTGCCGTCTTGGTCTGCAGGCTGAGTTCGGCAAAGCTGGCAAACCCCAGCAGTTGCGCCTGCTCATGGCGCAGTCGTCGCAACTCCAGCAGCACCGGGCCGTTGTCGGGGCCTGCGTCCAGCTCCGACGCGCGGCCATGGTAGGCCCGATACACGGTTTCACGCAGGCTACGGTCTGTGGCCTGCTGCAGGATCGCCAGGCACGGGGCCTCTTCCAAGGTCACCAGCCAGCCCTCGAGGCCCTTGGCCTGGGCCTTGCGCGCCATGGCGGCGGTCTCCAGCGCGTCGACCCCCTGCAGGCGCCGGGCATCGGTGATCAGCAGGGTCCAGGCGCCGGTGGCGTGTGCCAGGTTGTCGAGGAACAGGTTGCGCTGGGCACTGATGCTGGTTTGCAGGTTCATCAGGCGGGCACGCTCGGTTTCACCGAGCTCGGCGCCGCTCAGGCGAAAGGCCTTGATCGACTGCTGCAGCGATATCCTGCGTTCGTGGCTGAACAGCGCACCATGGGCGCTGTCGGCCAGACGCTGATAGAGCGCCAGCAACGTGGCGTTCTGCAGCTTTGCCTGATGATAGGCCTGGCTCTTGAGCCAGCACTCGTCCACGGCGGCCTTCCAGGCCTCGCCGCGGGTGTACAGGGGCACGATCAGGCGCACGGCGTTGTTGAGGCGTGCATCCAGTGCATCGATGGCCATCACCAGGTCGTCCCAGGTGGGCAGGCCACGCTGGGCCAGGATGATGCGGGCCAGGGCGTTGTGGTTGTCGAGGATGATCTGGTCGATGCCCGCCGTCAGGTGTTCCAGGCGGATGTCGGCGTAGGCTGGCGGATCGAGGGGGGCGAGCAGGGGATTGCTGGTCATGGGCAGCTCCTTGAGTGACGGGAAGGTCCCGTCACTTTCAAGGGTTGCCGGTGCGCCAGGGGCTAACTATGTATGCCCCTGCACCAGCCACACGGCCCGCTAGGGCTTCTTCAGCTTCGGATTGGGGAAGAACTGCACCGTCTGCACCGCAGGCTGGGGCGCCTTGGCCTCGGCCTGGTTGACGCGGGTGCCCAGTTCCTTGGGCACCGACAGGCCCTGTTCGTTGAGCGTGTCGGAGAACCCGCAGGCCACGCACTCGCGGTGTGGCACGCCGTCTTCGCTCCACATCATCAGCTTGTCCGGCTCGCTGCACGCCGGGCATACGGCCCCGGCAATGAAGCGTTTCTTGGTCTTGCTCATGCCGCCAGGTCCTCGCTCAGGCCACTGTGGCGCAACAGCGCATCGATCGACGGCTCACGGCCACGGAAGTCGACGAACAGGCGCATCGGCGCCTGCGAGCCGCCACGGGCCAGAATCGCCTCGCGGAAGGCGCGACCGGTTTCGGCGTTGAGCACACCCTCTTCCTCGAAGCGCGAGAAGGCATCGGCCGACAGCACTTCAGCCCACTTGTAGCTGTAGTAACCGGCCGCGTAGCCGCCGGCGAAGATGTGCGCAAAGCTGTTGGGGAAGCGGTTGTACGCCGGCGGGCGCATCACCGAAACCTCGTCGCGCACCCCTTCGAGCACCTCCAGCACGCTGCGGCCATCGCCGTGGCTGGCGTGCAGTTCGAAGTCGAACAGCGAGAACTCCAGCTGGCGCACCATCATCAGGCCCGACTGGAAGTTCTTCGCCGCCAGCATCTTCTCCAGCAGGTCCTGCGGCAGGGCAGCGCCACTTTCGTAATGACCGGAGATCAACGCCAGGCCTTCGGGCTCCCAGCACCAGTTCTCCATGAACTGGCTCGGCAGCTCGACCGCGTCCCAGGCCACGCCATTGATGCCGGATACCCCGGCATGCTCGATGCGGGTCAGCAGGTGATGCAGGCCGTGGCCAAACTCGTGGAACAGGGTGGTGACTTCATCGTGGGTCAGCAGCGCCGGCTTGCCCGGGGCGGCCGGGGTGAAGTTGCACACCAGGTTGGCCACCGGGCTCTGCAGGCTGCCATCGGCCGTGCGGCGACGGTCGCGGGCGCCGTCCATCCAGGCACCGCCGCGCTTGTTAGCGCGGGCGTACAGGTCGAAGAAGAAGCGCCCCACGTGCTGGCCGTTTTCCTTGATCTCGAACAGGCGCACGTCCGGGTGCCAGGTATCGAAGCCTTTCACCTCGGCGATCTCGATGCCGTACAGGCGCTGCACGATGGTGAACAGGCCCGACAGCACCTTGTCGATCGGGAAGTAGGCACGCAGGGCTTCCTGCGACACGCTGTACCGCTGTTCGCGCAGCTTCTCGCCATAGAAACCGCTGTCCCAGCTCTGCAGGTCCGGGCAGCCCTGCTCGGCGGCGTAGGCCTTGAGCTGGGCCAGGTCCTGGGCGGCGAAGGGTTTGCTGCGCTTGGCCAGGTCACGCAGGAAGCTCAGCACCTGGTCGCTGGACTCGGCCATCTTGGTGGCCAGGCTCAGCTCGGCGAAGTTGGCATAACCCAGCAGCTCGGCCAGTTCCTGACGCAGGTCGAGGATCTCGCGCATCACCGGGCCGTTGTCGAACTGGCCGGCATTGGGGCCCTGGTCCGAGGCGCGGGTGCAGTAGGCCGCGTACAGTTCTTCGCGCAGGGCACGGTCGTGGGCGTAGGTCATCACGGCGTAGTAGCTGGGGAATTCCAGGCTGATCAGCCAGCCATCCAGGCCCTTGGCCTGCGCGGCGGCCGCCATCTGCGCCTTGGCCGATTCGGTCAGGCCGGCCAGTGCGGCCTCGTCGGTGACGTGCTTGGTCCAGGCCTGGGTGGCGTCGAGCAGCTGGTTGGAGAAACGGCTGCCCAGCTCCGAGAGCTTGCTCTGCACCTCGGCATATCGCTTCTGCTGGTCGGCCGGCAAGTCGATACCCGACAGGCGGAAGTCACGCAGGGCATGTTCGAGGATGGTTTTCTGCGCCACATCGAAGCCGGCAGCTTCGGGGCTGGCGATCAATGCTTCGTAGGCCTGGAACAGCTCGCGGTTCTGGCCCATTTCGGTGGCGTAGGCGCTCAGGGCCGGCAGGCAGGCCTCGTAGGCCTCGCGCAGCTCGGCGCTGTTGCATACCGCGTTGAGGTGGCTGACCGGGCTCCAGGCGGCACCCAGTCGGTCGTTGAGTTCGTCCATGGCCAGCACCAGGCCGGCCCAGGTGGGGTTCTGGCCCTGGGTTTTCAGGATCGAGGCGATGGCGCTGCGGTTGTCGGCCAGGATCTGTTCGATCGCCGGCAGCACATGCTCGGCACGGATCGCCGAGAAGGGCGGCAGGTCATAAGACTGCAGAAGCGGGTTGTTCGCACTCACGGTTAAACACCTTGGCAGAAGAAACACCGCTCCATCTTAATTACAATCGACGCTGACCGCAGCTATCAGCCTTACAGAGAGACACTATTCATGGCCATCCGCAGCTTCCAGCAACACATTCCGCGTCTCGGCGCCCGCGCCTTCGTCGACCGCAGCGCAGTGGTGCTGGGTGATGTCGAGATCGGCGAGGACAGCTCGGTATGGCCCCTGACGGTGATCCGCGGCGACATGCACCGCATCCGCATCGGCGCGCGCACCAGCGTGCAGGACGCCAGCGTGCTGCACATCACCCATGCCGGGCCGTTCAATCCCGACGGCTACCCGCTGCTGATCGGCGATGACGTGACCATTGGCCACAAGGTCATGCTGCATGGCTGCACCCTGGGCAACCGCATTCTGGTCGGCATGGGCAGCACCATCATGGACGGCGCGGTGGTCGAGGACGAGGTGATCATCGGTGCCGGCAGCCTGGTACCGCCGGGCAAGACGCTGGAGAGCGGCTTCCTGTACGTGGGCAGCCCGGTGAAGCAGGCACGGGCGCTGACCGACAAGGAACGCGCGTTCTTCCCCTACAGCGCCGCCAACTACGTGAAGCTCAAGGACCTGCACCTGGCCGAAGGCTTCGACCAGCCCGAGTGAGTTATCCACAGCCCCCTTTTTTCGAGACTGTCATGCACCAGCAAACCATTCTGTTCGACCTCGACGGTACACTCACCGACCCCCGTGAAGGCATCACGCGCTCCATCCAGTACGCCCTGGCCAAGCTGGACATCGACGAGCCGGACCTGGCCCGCCTGGAACACTTCATCGGCCCGCCCTTGCTGCAGGCATTCATGCAGTTCTACGGCTTCGACGAGGCCAAGGCATGGCAGGCGGTGAACTTCTACCGTGAGCGCTTCAAGGTCACCGGGTTGTACGAGAACCGCGTGTTCGAAGGCGTGAGCGAGCTGCTCGAAGGGCTGCAGGCGCAGGGGCGCACGCTGTACATCGCCACCTCCAAGCCCTGGGAGTTCGCCCGCGAGATTGCCCGGCACTTCGATTTTGCCCGGCATTTCAAGGTCATCTACGGCAGCGAGCTGGACGGTACGCGCACCAACAAGGTGGAGCTGATTGCGCACCTGCTGGCCGAAGAAAACCTGGACCCGGCGCAGACGCTGATGATCGGCGACCGCAAGCACGACCTGATCGGCGCGCGCAGCAACGGGCTGGAAGCAGTGGCGGTGGGCTACGGGTTTGGCAGCCGCGAGGAATTGACCGCAGAGCAGCCGGCGTATCATTTCGACACGCTGGGCGAGCTGCATCGGGCCTTCATGCGGTCCTGAGGGCCTTTTCGCCGGCAATGCCGGCTCCTACAGGGGATGCGAAGCGTTGTAGGAGCCGGCCTTGCCGGCGAAGCTTTCCAGGGCCTGCTGGCGCTGCTCGAACGGTAACCGCCCCCAGGCCTCGACCCGCTGGTAGAACACCGCCCAATCTCCGCCAACCTCCCGGAACAACGCTGCAAACGCCGGCACCCACTGGTCATACAGCCCGAACGGCAGCAGCTTGGCGTTGTTCATCGGCGCGTTGATCCACGCGTCATAGCGCTTGTCGCCCTGCCACCTTGTATCGCGCAGCACCCGGTACTCGCTGCGCAGGCGCTCGAACTCGGCCTGTTTGCCCGCGCGCATCGCTGCCGCGTCCAGCGGCTGTGCATACAATGTCTTGAGCCGCTCGCGGCTGGCCAGCACCAGCCCCACGAACTCGTCACGCTGGCGCGCTCCACCCTGCGGCAAGGGTGCCAGCCCGCGGGCCGCGCGCCACTGGCGCGAACCTTCCTGCTCCACAAAGGTGGCAAACGACTCGTTGAACGCCGTGTCGTCCTTCACGTACACGCGCTGGTGCGCCAGTTCGTGGAAGATCACCGTGGCCAGGCGCTCGTCGCCCCAGCCCAGCATCGAATTGAGAATCGGGTCGTCGAACCAGCCCAGGGTCGAATAGGCCTCCACCCCGCCCACATACACATCCTGCCCCTGTGCCTTCTGCAACGCCGCCGCCCCGCGCGCCGCACCCTGACTGTAGTAGCCGCGATAGGCCACGCAACCGGCGATGGGGAAGCAGTAGGTATGCGGTTCCAGCGAAAACTCCGGGGTGGCGAACACGTTCCACACCACGAACGGGCGCCCGATATCGGCGTACACCCGGTAGCTGCGGTTGTCCGGCAGCTTAAGGTGGCTGCTGGCAAAAGCGCGTGCCTGCTGCGCTTTCGCCAGGTGCTGGCGCAGGGCAGGGGGGGTGGCCGGGTCGGCCACCAGCACCGCCACCGGCTCGCGCGCGCGCAGCAACTGCCATTGCCCGCTGGCCAGCTGGCTGTAGTAGCCGAGGCTGGTGCAACCGTTGAGCAGCCCGATCAGCAGCACGGGAACCAACCCGCGGAAAACGCGGTCGAGTGCCCCGGGGCTTGAGCGCAACCAGAAAAAAATTCGAACCATGTGCAGGGATGTCTCGCTCAAGTGCTCATCGGCCCAAGACTATCCTGCCTGCCCGGAGTTTTGCCATGCGTACGATGCTTGCCGCCAGCGCTGTGCTGGCCCTGACCGGCTGCGCCGGCCTGCCCGCCGCCGACCCGAACCAGGCCTGGGTCGACCTCCAGCCCGCTGCCGACGACACCCTGCACGCGCTGGAGGTGGACGAGCGCAGCTGGGCCGACACCCGCTACTTCGAAGTCACGCCGGGCAGTCACGAGTTGACGGTGCGCTATCAGTTCGCGGTAGCGCCCGGCAATATCGGGCCGGTGGACGAACCGCTGTGGCGCGATTGCCAGCTGAACGTGAAATTCAAGGATTTCAATGCCGGCCAGCGCTATCAGTTGCAGGCCGGCAGTATCGGCTTCAGGCCCTGGGCCAAGCTCTACGACGAGCAGCGCAAACTGGTCGGCACCGGTTTGCCTGCCGGATGCCAGCGTACCTGAACAGACTAATGGCGCTATGCTTGTAGCTTGTAGCCCGCCAGCGGAGATTGCCATGCGCCAGCCCATGATGCTGCTTGCCATCAGTACCTTGGGGGCCTGTGCCAGTCCCCTGCCACCGGTCGACAGCAAGCAGGCCTGGATCGACCTGTATACCGTCACGCCGGGCAAGGTGCTCATGGCCGACCGCCTGGATGGTCAGCGCCTGAACGACGGCCGTTTCTTCCAGGTCACGCCGGGCAAACATGAACTGGTGGTGCGCTTTGATTTCGAGGTGTATTCAGGCGGTTTCAGCACCGACCCTACCGAACGCACCTGCTACCTGAAGATTCGCTACGACGATTTCCAGGCCGGCCAGCGCTACCGCATCGAAGCCCGCGCCCCGGCCATGCAGCCCAGTGCCTATCTGTACGACGCGCAGCGCAAGCTGGTCGCCGAAGAACAGAACGACATCTTCTGCATCCCGTGACGGCTAGCGATCGTTTTTCTGGTAGATGATCTTCTTGGTGCCGTTCTCACAGCTGCCCACCACCATGTTCTGGTCATGGACTTCATCGTTGGTCACGATTTCCAGGGTGTAGGAAGAGACATTGTTGGCCTGGATCTTGGCTTCGATCTCGGCCTTGAGCTCGGCGCAGTCCTTGGGCGCGGCCAGCGCACTGGTGGCCAGCAACGAGGTCAGCACAGCGAATGCAATACGAGTCATCAGAACAGCTCCTTGTGTCGGCAGACCATCTGCCGACAGCCATTTGACCACAAGAAGCCGTGCGTCGTTCTGATCTGCGCCGGCGTCAGTCCACCAGGGTGGCGTCCAGGCTGATCTGGGCCTTGAGCACCTTGGATACCGGACATCCCGCCTTGGCCTTGTTGGCCAGCTCCTCGAATTTCGCCTTGTCGGCACCGGGCACCTTGGCCTTGAGGATCAGGTGCACGGCGGTGATGGCAAAACCATCGGGCTGCTTGTCCAGGGTCACTTCGGCGATGGTGTCGATACGCTCGGCGGTCAGGCCGGCTTCGCCGAGGATCATCGAAAAGGCCATGGAGAAGCAGCCTGCATGGGCAGCGCCGATCAGTTCTTCAGGGTTGGTACCAGGCTGGCCTTCGAACCGGGTGTTGAAGCCATAGGGGTTGGCCTTCAAGGCGCCACTCTCGGTGGAGAGCTGGCCCTTGCCGGTTTTCAGGTCGCCTTGCCAGATTGCCGATGCTGTCTTTTTTATCGAACTCATAAAGCCTCCTGAGTGCCTGAGAGCGCGGGGGATCGCGCCTGGCGTTCAATTCAGAGGGCGTCACCACGGGCAAGTTCAGCCCGATTGCAGGGGCAGGCATTGAATACCTGTGATCTGCCCATACAGAGTCAGAAAGGTCGCGGCATGCTGTCGGCCTAACCATTCAGGAGGCGTACACGCCATGACGCGACTCGCGGACATCAAATACTCCACCCTCGACCTGGTACCGGTACGCCAGGACAGCGGCCCGGCCCAGTCGCTGCGCAACTCGCTGGACCTGGCGCAACACGTGGAGAAATTCGGCTACAACCGCTTCTGGGTGGCCGAGCACCACAACATGGACGGCATTGCCAGCTCCGCCACCTCGGTGCTGCTGGGGTACCTGGCCGGTGGTACCTCGACGATCCGCGTGGGTGCAGGCGGGGTGATGCTGCCCAACCACGCGCCGCTGGTGATTGCCGAGCAGTTCGGCACCCTGGCCAGCCTGTACCCGGGCCGTATCGACCTGGGCCTGGGACGTGCGCCGGGCTCCGACCAGATGACCGCCCGCGCCCTGCGCCGCGAGCGCTCGGGCAGCGCCGACGACTTCCCGGACGATGTAGAGGAACTGGTGCGCTACCTGGGCCCGCGCACGCCCGACCAGAAAGTGATTGCCGTGCCGGGGTATGGCACCGAGGTGCCGATCTGGCTGTTGGGCTCGAGCCTGTTCAGTGCACAGCTGGCGGGGATGCGCGGCTTGCCGTATGCGTTTGCCTCGCACTTTGCGCCGCGCATGATGCATGAAGCGATCCGCGTGTACCGCAACCACTTCAAGCCCTCGACAGTGCTCGACAAGCCCTACGTGATGTTGGGTGTACCGCTGGTGGCGGCCGATACCGACGAGCAGGCCGAGTACCTGGCCACCTCGGTGTATCAGCGAATTCTGGCGTTGATGCGTGGGCAGAGCCTGGTGCAGCGCCCGCCCGTCGATAGCATGGACGGCCTGTGGCAGCCCCATGAGCGGGAGGCAGTGGGAAGTTTCCTGGGCCTGGCGATGGTGGGCGGGCCAGAGAAGATCCGCGCCAAACTGGACGTGCTGCTGGAGCAGACCGGTGCTGATGAGCTGATCTTTACCTGCGACCTGTACGAGCATGCGGACCGGATCCGGTCCTACGAGATTCTGTCTCAGGTCATCAAGGGCAACTGAAGGCCCTTTCGCCAGCAAGGCTGGCTCCTACGTAGGAGCCAGCCTTGCTGGCGAAAGACTCACCGATCAACCGCGCTTGTACACGATTTCCTTGGTACCGCCTTCACACGACCCCACCACCTTGCCATCGGTCGCAGCGCCCTTGTCGACGATCTCCAGCGAATAGTGCGGTACGCCATTGGCGTCGATCTTCGCGGCAATCTCGCTCTTCAATTCTTCACACGGCTTGCCCGCCGCCAGCGCAGTCCCGGCCAGGGTCATCAAGCCAAACGCCAATACCAACTTCTTCATCGATCGCATTCCTTGTTCAGATCAAAAAGGGTTCAGGGCCAGCCGGCCGCCATCAGCTGTTGGCGATACGGAAGCCCACCTTGATGGTTACCTGAAAATGCGCCGCCTTGCCATCCTTGATATGGCCCCGGGTCTCGGTCACTTCGAACCACTCCAGGTGCTTGATGCTCTTGGCCGCTTCGGCCAGGGCATTGTTGATCGCGTCCTCGATGCTGCTGGGCGAGGAGCCGACCAGTTCGACCTTCTTGTACGTGTGGTGATCAGACATGACTACTCTCCATCAATGGTGTGCATTGAGCCTAGCAGCGCCAGGCAGGTTTACCTGTGTGGGTAAAAACCTGGCAAAAGTTCGATTGCTCTGCACTTTCGCGGCACTGCGCAGTCCCATTCTTCACATGCCACTCAAACCCTGAAGGAGAGCCACCATGGCCAATAGCTCGCTACGTAAAGCCTCGTTGCAAAGCATGGAAGCGGAAATCGAAAGTCTCCTCAAATCCCTGGAAAACCTCAAAGACGATGCTTCGGACGAGTCGCGCAAGACCCTGAAGAGCCTCAAGGGCAATGCCGAAAATGCCCTGCGTCACTCGCGCAGCCTGCTCACCGATGCCTATGAAGAGGTCAAGACCAAGACCCGCGACACCGGCATCGCCACCCGTGACTATGCCCAGCAACACCCCTGGACCACCGCCGGCGTGGCCGTGGGCGCACTGGGCCTGCTGGCCGCCTACCTGCTGTGCAAGCGCGGCGACTAAAGCGCCTGCCGCCCCAGTTCGGCGCGCAACCAGTGCGCCAGCTGCTCGGCGCGCCCGTCCGCGGCGCGCCGGGGCACCCACAGGGCCAATGACGCCCGCGTAGGACCAAAGCCCCACGGTGCCGCCAGCCTGCCGGCACGCAGGTCATCGGCCACCAGCGGCTGCGGGGCGATCGCCACCCCCAGGCCGGCCACAGCTGCCTCCAGCAAGTAATACAGATGCTCGAACCCTTGCCCGTAGCGCATTGCCTGCGGGTCGATGTGCTGTTGGCGGGCCCAGTCGGGCCAGGCCGGGGGCCGCGAGGTGGTGTGTAGCAGGGTTTCCCCCAGCAAGGCGCTGGCTGGCGCCTGACGCAGGCGGTCGAACCCTGGAAAGTGCGGGCTGAGCACCGGCCCGATGCATTCCTGTGCCAGCACGTGCACCTGCATGTCGGCCGGCCACGGCGGCTCGGCGAATACCAGCAGCGCATCCAGCCCCGGCCGGCGCGGGTCCAGGTCGCCTTCGCCCGCCGACAGGTGCAGACGCAGCTCCGGCAGGTCGGCCTGCAGGCGCCCAAGGCGCGGAATGAACCAGCGCGCCAGCAGGCTGCCTGAACAACCCAGCACGAACGGTGCGTCGGCGCGGTCCTGGCCCAGCTCGGCGCACACGCTGCGCAGGCGCTCGAAGGCGTCGCTGCTGGCGTCGCGCAGGCGCACACCTGCATCTGTGAGTTTAATGCCGCGCCCTTCCTTGACGAACAGGCTCACGCCCAGGTGCTCTTCGAGCACCTTCAACTGCCGGCTCACCGCACCGTGGGTCACGTGCAGTTGCTCGGCAGCCTGGCTGACGCTGTTGAGCCGGGCGGTGGCTTCAAAGGCCCGAAGGGCATTGAGCGGGGGCAGTTCTCTGGCCATTGACGTGTGAGTTTTCCTGACAGGTTGTGGCGATCTTATCGGTTTTCAGCGGCGCGTGTCGTGGGTAGAGTAGGCCCATTGCGACCTCATACCCACGCCCTGGAGCGACCCATGACCCAGACCAACTTCCGCAGCGGCCCCGATGCCAACGGCCTGTTTGGCGCATTCGGTGGCCGCTACGTGGCCGAAACCCTGATGCCGCTGGTGCTCGACCTGGCCCGCGAATACGAAGCGGCCAAGGCCGACCCCGAGTTCAACGAGCAACTGGCGTACTTCCAGCGCGACTACATCGGCCGTCCTAACCCGCTGTACTTCGCCGAGCGCCTCACCGAACACTGCGGCGGGGCGAAGATCTTCTTCAAGCGCGAAGAGCTCAACCACACCGGCGCGCACAAGGTGAACAACTGCATCGGCCAGGTGCTGCTGGCCAAGCGCATGGGCAAGAAGCGCCTGATCGCCGAAACCGGCGCCGGCATGCACGGTGTGGCCACCGCCACCGTGGCCGCACGTTTCGGCCTGCCCTGCGTGATCTACATGGGCGCCACCGACATCGAGCGCCAGCAGGCCAACGTGTTCCGCATGAAGCTGCTGGGCGCCGAGATCGTGCCGGTCACCGCCGGCACCGGCACCCTCAAGGACGCCATGAACGAAGCGCTGCGCGACTGGGTGACCAACGTCGACGACACCTTCTACCTGATCGGCACCGTGGCCGGCCCGCACCCGTACCCGGCGATGGTGCGCGACTTCCAGTCGATCATCGGCAAGGAAACCCGCGAGCAGCTGCAGGCCAAGGAAGGACGCCTGCCCGACAGCCTGATCGCCTGCGTGGGTGGTGGCTCCAACGCCATGGGCCTGTTCCATGACTTCCTCGATGACGCCAGTGTGCAGATCATCGGCGTCGAGGCCGGCGGCCACGGGGTCGACACCGACAAGCACGCAGCGAGCCTCAACGGCGGCGTGCCCGGCGTGCTGCACGGCAACCGCACCTACCTGCTGCAGGACGCCGATGGCCAGATCACCGACGCCCACTCGATTTCCGCCGGCCTGGACTACCCCGGCATCGGCCCGGAGCACGCCTACCTGCACGAAGTGAAGCGCGTCGAGTACGTGAGCATCACCGACGACGAGGCGCTGGATGCGTTCCACGCTACCTGCCGCCTTGAAGGCATCATCCCGGCGCTGGAAACCTCCCACGCGCTGGCCGAAGCCATCAAGCGTGCGCCCACCCTGCCCAGGGACCACCTGATGGTGGTGTGCCTTTCGGGGCGTGGCGACAAGGACATGCAAACCGTAATGAGCCATATGGCCGCGCAGGAGAAGCAGGCATGAGCCGTCTTGAACAACGTTTTGCCGACCTCAAGCGCGAGGGCCGCGCTGCCCTGGTGACCTTCGTGACCGCCGGTGACCCGGGCTACGACGCTTCGCTGGCGATCCTCAAGGGCCTGCCGGCTGCGGGTGCCGACGTGATCGAGCTGGGCATGCCGTTCACCGACCCGATGGCCGACGGCGTGGCCATCCAGCTGGCCACCCTGCGTGCGCTGGAGGCCGGGCAGACCCTAGCCAAAACCCTGCAGATGGTGCGCGAGTTCCGCACCGGCAATGCCACCACGCCGATCGTGCTGATGGGTTACTACAACCCGATCCACCGCTTCGGCGTGGAGAAGTTCGTGGCCGAGGCCAGGGATGCGGGCGTGGACGGCCTGATCATCGTCGACCTGCCGCCGGAGCACGACGCCGAGCTGGCCACCCCGGCCCAGGCCGCGGGCATCGACTTTATCCGCCTGACCACCCCGACCACCGATGACGCGCGCCTGCCGCGCGTGCTGGAGCGCAGTTCGGGCTTTGTGTACTACGTGTCGGTAGCCGGCGTGACCGGCGCAGGCTCGGCGACCAGCGATCCGGTAAGCGGCGCCATCGAGCGCCTGCGCCGCCACACCGACCTGCCGATCAGCGTAGGCTTCGGCATTCGCACGCCTGAACAGGCGGCAGCCATTGCGCGGCTGGCCGATGGTGTGGTCGTGGGTTCGGCGCTGGTGGACAAGGTGGCCAACGCCAGCACGGGCGAGCAGGCGGTAAGCGATGTGCTGGCGCTGTGTTCGGCGCTGGCCGAAGGTGTGCGCGGCGCGCGCAAAGGCTGATACCGCGTCGCCTCTTTCGCCGGCAAGGCCGGCTCCTACAGACACCGCAGTCCTGTAGGAGCCGGCCTTGCCGGCGAAAGCCTCACCGCCGCTTCAGGCCCCTTCGAACATCGAAAGATCCAGCGGCCGCACGGCCCCCATCCAGATCGCATGGTCCCGATGATCGGCCAGCTCATCGCCGGTCAGCGGATGCAGAAACACCACCAGCCCCTTGCGGTACAACGCCAGCCACGGCAGCACCACGCCCACCATCTCCGGCCCGAATGCCAGCTGGCAGCTCCAGTCCGGGTGCGGCCCCACCGGTTTCTGATGCATGCGCCCCATGCTCACGCCAAACAGCGTGGCGGCTTCCTCGCACAGCGCCCGCGCCTGCTCCATCGTACCGGCGTCGTAATACACATGGGCGTGATACCCCTTTATCCGTTGCACGCTGCCTCCTGAATTCGACCGAACCCCCAGGTGCTCCCGCAGGTCCAAAGGCCATCAGGATACCCCCGGAGCGCTATCGTGAAAAACGCCGAAACACCTGTCTTCAAACTGATCCTGCTCGGCGGCCAGTGCACCCTGGGTGATGCGCTGGTAAGCGAACTGCTGCAGCGCCAGCACGAGGTGACCCTGATCCTCGACGACCTCAACCAGCCCCAGGCGCGCCCCGGCCTGCACGTCAAGAACGGCGGCCTGGCCAGCGCAGACCAGGCCGAACAGAGCATCGCCGGCGGCTCGGCCGTGGTGTGCCTGCTCGACGGCCTGGCGCCCGGCGACTTCTCGCGGCAGGGGCTGATGACCCAGGCCCTGCTCGCGGGCATGGCCCGCACGCCCCTGCGTCGCATCGTGCTGGTGGGCCAGTTTGGCGGCGGCGCGGCGCCGCTGGCGGAGTTGTTGCAGGCCGGCGGCCTGCGCTGGACGTTGGTCAACACGCCACTGAGCGAGCACCCGGACAGCCTGGCAGGCATCGCTGCGGGCATTGCCGACCTGCTGGACCTGAACCTGCATGTTGGCGAACAGGTGAATTTCATCGAGGCCCCCTGACTTGCACCGGGCCTCCATAGCCTGCACCCTGAGCCTTCACCGCACTGCATAGAGAGCTTCATGGCCTGGCTAGAGCGCCACCGTCTGTTTCCCTTTCTCGCCTGGTTGCCTCGGCAAACCCGTGCCAGCGTGCGGCGCGACCTGCTGGTGGGGCTCAGCGGGGCGATCCTGGCCCTGCCGCAGTCGATCGCCTATGCGCTGATCGCCGGCCTGCCCGCCGAGTACGGGCTGTACGCGGCCATCGTGCCGGTGCTGATCGCGTGCCTGTGGGGCTCGTCGTGGCACCTGATCTGCGGGCCCACCGCTGCCATCTCCATCGTGCTCTACGCCAGCATCAGCCCCGTGGCGGTGCCCGGCAGCGACGACTACATCCGCCTGATCCTGCTGCTGACCTTCCTGGCCGGGGTGTTCCAGTGGCTGCTGGGCATGCTGCGCTTCGGCGCGCTGGTGAATTTCGTCTCGCACTCGGTGGTGCTCGGCTTCACCCTCGGCGCTGCAGTGGTGATCGCCCTGGGCCAGGTGCCGAACCTGCTGGGGCTCGACCTCGCCAGCCAGGCCACCGCCCTCAGAACCCTGCAAGGCCTGCTGCAGCATGCCGGCGACATCGACTGGCCATCGCTGCTGCTGGGGCTGGGCACCTTGCTGCTGGGGCTGTCGATCAAGCTCGCACGGCCGCGCTGGCCGGCGCTGTTGATCAGCCTTGCCGGCGCCAGCCTGCTGGTGTGGCTGTGGCCGGCACTGTTCGGCCATGTGGCGCTGGTGCCGGCGTTCATTGGCCGGCTGCCACCGCTGAGCCCGCTGCCGCTGCTGGACCTGGAGCTGATCCTGCGCCTGCTGCCCAGTGCCGTGGCGGTGGGCATGCTGGGGCTGGTCACCAGCCTGTCGATTGCGCGCTCGCTGTCGATCCGCTCCGAACAGCTGATCGACGCCAACCAGGAGATCCGCGCCCAGGGCCTGTCCAACCTGGGCGGTGCGTGGTTCTCCGGCTACCTGTCGTCGGGCTCGTTCACCCGTTCCGGGCTCAGCTATGAGGCCGGGGCGCAGTCACCGCTGGCGGGGGTGTTCTCGGCCCTGTGGGTGGCGCTGTTCGCCGTGGCGGGCGCCAGCCTGATCGCGCACATACCGATCCCGGCGATGGCCGGCAGCATCCTGCTGATCTGCTGGGGGCTGGTGGATTACCGTGCGATTCGGGCGCTGTACCGGGTCAGCCGGCCGGAGTTTCTGGTGATGCTGCTGACCTGCGTCGCCACCTTGCTGCTGGAACTGCAGACGGCGATTTATGCCGGGGTGCTGGCGTCGCTGTTCTTCTACCTCAAGCGCACTTCGCAGCCACGGGTACAGCAGTCGCGCGAAGGCGAGGCGGATGTGCTGCGGGTGTTCGGCTCGATCTTCTTCGGCGCCAGCCATTATCTGCAGGTGCGCCTGCAGCGGTGCCAGGCCCCGGTGGTGGTGATCGATGCGCGGCAGATCAACTTCATCGATTACTCGGGGGTGGAGATGCTGCACCAGGAGGCGCGGCGGCTGCGCCGGCAGGGGCGTCAGCTGGTGCTGCGGCGGGCGAGGGGGCAGGTGGTGGAGGAGTTGCAGAAGCTGGAAGGGGCGGCTGATTGCCCGGTCCAGTTCGAGGATTGAGTTGCGCCCTTCGCCGGCAAGGCCGGCGCCTACAGGGGCCGGCCTTGCCGGCGAAGGCAGCGCGCGTTCTAGCCCCGCGCCAGCTGCCGGCGCAGCTCATCGAGCACCGGCCCGGTGTCCGGGCGCACCCCGCGCCAGATGAAGAACGCCTCCGCCGCCTGCTCAGCCAGCATTCCCAGCCCGTCCAGCACCTTGGCCGCCCCGTGCTCGGTGGCCCAGCGACAGAACGGCGTGGGCTCCTTGGCGTACATCATGTCGTAGCACACGGTCACGCCCGGTTCGATCAGGCTCGCGGCAATCGGCGGCATCTCGCCGGCCAGGCTCGCCGAGGTGGCATTGATGATCAGGTCCACCGGCTCTTCCAGCCAGCTGAAGCCGCTGGCGGCCACCGGCCCCAGGTCGTCGAACTCGCGGGCCAGCTGCTCGGCCTTTTCTACCGTACGGTTGGCAATCACCAGCGACGCAGGCTCATGCGCCAGCAACGGCTCGAGCACCCCGCGCACCGCGCCACCGGCCCCCAGCAGCAGGATGCGCTTGCCCTTGAGCTCGACCCCGGCATTCACCGTGAGGTCGCGCACCAGGCCGGCACCGTCGGTGTTGTCGCCCTGCAGGCTGCCGTCGGGCAGCCGGGTCAGCGTGTTCACCGCCCCGGCTCGCCAGGCGCGTGCGGTCAGGCCGTCACCCACCAGGCGGTAGGCTTCCTCCTTGAAGGGCACGGTGACGTTGGCGCCACTGCCCTGCTTGAAGAAGCCCAGCGCGCACATGCTGAAGTCGTCCAGCGGCGCCAGCAGGGTGTTGTACTCCAGCTGCTGGCCGGTCTGGTCGGCGAACAGCCGGTGAATCAGCGGCGACTTGCTGTGGCCGATCGGGTTGCCGAATACAACGTACTGGTCCATGACGCGTTTCCTGAGTCCGCCCGGCGAATCGGGCACGTTATCCACAATGGGTTCAGTGAGCGGCCTTGTCCAGGCCCAGCCAGTCGCGGTCCTGCAGGAAGTACTCGGTCAGGCGTGCTTCTTCGCTGCCCGGTGCAGCCTTCCAGTCATAACCCCAGCGCACCTGCGGCGGCAGCGACATCAGGATCGACTCGGTACGGCCGCCCGATTGCAGGCCGAACAGGGTGCCACGGTCGTACACCAGGTTGAATTCCACGTAGCGCCCGCGGCGGAACTCCTGGAATTCACGCTGCTGGGTGGTGTACGGCTGCGCCTTGCGCCGCTGCACGATGGGCAGGTAGGCCTCGACGTAGGCATCGCCGATGGCGCGGATGAAGGCGAAGCAGGTGTCGAAGTCCCACTCGTTCAGGTCGTCGAAGAACAAGCCGCCGATGCCCCGCGGCTCGCCCCGGTGCTTGAGGTGGAAGTAGCGGTCGCACCAGGCCTTGTAGCGCGGGTACACATCGGCGCCGAACGGTGCGCAGGCCTGCTCGGCCACGCGGTGCCAGTGGATGCAGTCTTCTTCGTGGGCGTAGTAGGGCGTGAGGTCGAAGCCGCCGCCGAACCACCATACCGCCTCTTCACCTTCCTTCTCGGCAATGAAGAAGCGCACGTTGGCGTGGGAGGTCGGTACATGGGGGTTGTGCGGATGGATCACCAGCGACACCCCCAGCGCCTCGAAACCACGGCCAGCAAGTTCGGGGCGGTGCGCGCTGGCAGACGGCGGCAGGCCGCTGCCGAACACGTGCGAGAAGTTGACCCCGCCTTTTTCGATGACGTTGCCTTCGCCGATCACCCGCGTGCGCCCACCGCCACCGGCTTCGCGTACCCAGGCGTCCTCGACGAAGCGGGCGCCGCCGTCTTCGCTTTCCAGGGCGGCGCAAATCCGGTCTTGCAGGTCGAGCAGGTAGGCCTTCACGGCCTCGGTGCGGGTAGTCATCAGGTCACCTTGGAAACGGGCTAGGGCCGGGCCAGGCGGGGGCCGGCGCTGAATTCGGCGCGTAGCATACCACCGGCGGCAGGCCACCCGCAGTTGACGGCGATCAAGCAAAGGCGTCCGATAGGGGTTTTCCCGGATCCAGCAGGAGAGTGCAGATGGCCAAGCGTATCCAGTTCAGCCAGCATGGCGGCCCCGAGGTATTGACCCTGGTCGACTTCGAACCCGCCGCGCCCGGCCCGCAACAGGTCCGCGTGCGCAACCACGCCATTGGTCTGAACTTCATCGACACCTATTTCCGCAGCGGGCTGTACGCGCCGCCGGCACTGCCCTCGGGCCTGGGCACCGAAGCTGCCGGCGTGGTCGAGGCGGTGGGCGAGGGCGTGACGCGGATCAAGGTGGGCGATCGGGTGGCCTACGCTGGCGGTCCGCTGGGTGCCTACAGCGAGGTGCACACGCTGCCTGAGGCCAACCTGGTGAAGCTGCCCGAGAGCATCAGCTTCGAGCAGGCCGCCGCGGTGATGCTCAAGGGCCTGACCGTGCAGTACCTGCTGCGCCAGACCTACGCGCTGCAGGCCGGCCAGACGGTGCTGTTCCATGCCGCCGCCGGTGGGGTGGGTTCGCTGGCCTGCCAGTGGGCCAAGGCCCTGGGCGTGAAGCTGATCGGTACCGTGAGCTCGCCGGAGAAGGCGGCGCGGGCCAAGGCCCTGGGTGCATGGGAAACCATCGACTACAGCCGTGAAGACGTGGCGCAGCGCGTGCTGGAGCTGACCGGCGGCAAGAAGTGCCCGGTGGTGTACGACGGCGTGGGCCAGGACACCTGGCTGACCTCGCTGGACTGCCTGGCGCCGCGCGGGCTGATGGTGAGCTTCGGCAATGCGTCGGGCGCGGTGAGCGGAGTCAACCTGGGGATCCTGGCGCAGAAGGGCTCGCTGTATGTGACCCGGCCGACGCTGGCCAGCTATGCCAACAATGCCGAGAACACCCAGGCGATGGCCGACGAGCTGTTCGAAATGATCGCCAGCGGCAAGCTGGCTGTGGATATCCAGCAGCGCTATCCGCTGGCCGAGGCGGCCAAGGCTCAGGCAGAGCTGTCGGCGCGGCGGACGGTGGGGTCTACGGTGTTGTTGCCTTGATTCAGCAGTGACGCCATCGCGGGTCAAGCCCGCTCCCACAAGGTTATCCACAACGCCTGTGGGAGCGGGCTTGACCCGCGAAAAAGGCCCGAAGGGCCTTCAACCCGCTCTGACGACCTGCCCCGTGGCCAGGTCGCGAATCACGCTCGGGTTGCGCCGCCCGCCCAGGCTGCCGCCCAGGATCACATCCAGCTGCCCGTGGAAGTACTGTTCCACGCGCAGGCGCGAGCGCGCTGCCGGCCGGCCCTGCGGGTTGGCCGAGGTCGACACCAGCGGGCCCACCAGCGAACACAGGTCGCGCACCACCGGGTGGTCGCTGACCCGCAGCGCCACGGTGTCATGCACGCCGGTGATCCATTCCGGCAACATGCCCTGGTGCGGCACCAGCCAGGTATTGGGCCCCGGCCAGGTGCTGGCCATGCGATCCAGCCACAGCTCGGGGAAGTCCTCGAACAAGAAGTCGAACTGGCGGATGTTGTCCGCAATCAGGATCAGCCCCTTGTTCACCGAGCGGGACTTGAGCGCCAGCAGGCGGTCCACCGCCTCCTCGTTCCACGGGTCACAGCCCAGGCCCCAGACCGCCTCGGTCGGATAGGCCAGTACCGCACCCGCCCGAATTTCCCGCGCGGCTTGTTGCACACGCCAACTGTTCACCATCGTTGTCACTCCGCGTTCAAAGGCTGGTACGCAGTGTACTTAGCCCGGCCGGGCAAACCAACGCCCCGCGTCACTGCACACACGCCCGTCCAGCTCCAGTTGGGTGAGCGTGGCCAGCACCTGGGGCAGGGCCTGACCGCTGGCCAGCGCCAACGCCTCGGTGGTGTGCGGCGCCGCCAGCAGCAACCCCAGCAGCGGGTGCACCACCGGCTCGGGGGCGGCCGACGGAAGGTTCTGCCAGCCACGCAAACTTTCCAGAATCTGCTCTATGCTCTCCACCAGCATCGCGCCATCACGTATCAATTGATGGCAGCCCCTGGCCCCCGGATGGTAGATGGAGCCAGGAATCGCGTACACCTCGCGCCCCTGTTCGGCCGCCAGGCGCGCGGTGATCAGCGAACCGCTGGCCAGGCTGGCCTCCACCACCAGCACGCCGAGCGACAGCCCGCTGATGATGCGATTGCGCCGCGGGAAGTTGGCCGCCACCGGTCCGGCATCCAGCGGGAACTCCGAGACCACTGCGCTACCGCGCTCGGCCATGGCCTGCGCGAGGGCATGATGTCGCTGTGGATAAAATTTTTGCAGGCCGGTGCCGAGCACGCCGATAGTGCGTCCGCCAGCATCCATTGCAGCCTGGTGAGCGGCACCGTCGACCCCCAGTGCCAGGCCGCTGGTAATCACGAAACCGGCCTGGGCCAGTTGCCTGGAAAACGCGGCCGCGGTGTCCAGGGCCGGGCGTGAAGCACGCCGGCTGCCGACGATGGCCAGCTGCGGCTGCTCCAGAATCATCGGGTCGCCGGCAATGAACAGAAGGGGCGGGGCATCGCAAAGCTCGGCCAGCAAGCCAGGGTAGGTGGGGGCGTCCCACATCAGCAAATGCTGCCCGGGCCGCTCTAGCCAGGCCATTGCAGCCGCTGCGCCGGCGTAAGCCTCGGCACTGTGGCGGGCCGTTATGCTGGCCGGGCTGCGGCCCAGCGCCCGCCATTGTGTGGCGGGCGCATCAAGCGCGGCGGCCGCGCTGCCAAAGGCTTCCAGCAGCAGGCCAAAGCCCTTTGGCCCGATATCGGGAAGGCGGTGCAGGCGCAGACGTGCCTCGAGTTCAACCGGCGAGCACGCCGCAACAGGCGGGAGGGGCATCGGATCATCCTTGATCGAAGGCGGGTCAGCCACGCGTGAAAACCTGTGGATAACTCTGTTGATAATAGTTTGACAACTCGCCGCCCGGTGCGGGCCGCCAGTCGCCTTCAAAACCCTAGCCGACCTTGAGAAGGGTGCCGAACGCGCCGAATACCTTTATTATGTGCATTCATGTTTGCAACCCATCGCACAGTGCAGCTCATACGCTTATGGCCATCTTGAACATCCTCGAATTCCCGGACCCGCGCCTGCGCACCATCGCCAAACCGGTGACGGAAGTGGACGACAGCATCCGTCAGTTGATCGATGACATGTTTGAAACCATGTACGAAGCCCCTGGCATCGGCCTGGCCGCCACCCAGATCAACGTGCACAAGCGCGTGGTGGTCATGGACCTGAGCGAAGACCGCAGCGAACCGCGGGTCTTCATCAACCCCGAGCTGGAAATGCTCACCGACGACATGGACCAGTATCAGGAAGGCTGCCTGTCGGTACCCGGCTTCTACGAGAACGTCGACCGCCCGGTGAAGGTCAGGGTCAAGGCCCTGGATCGCGACGGCAAGCCCTTCGAACTGATCGCCGAAGGCCTGCTGGCCGTGTGCATCCAGCACGAATGCGACCACCTCAACGGCAAGCTGTTCGTCGACTACCTGTCGAACCTCAAGCGCGACCGCATCAAGAAGAAACTGGAAAAGCAGCACCGCCAGAACGCTTGATCCCTCATTCCAGAAGGCTTGCTCCGGCAAGCCTTTTTCTTTTTAAGCGAGAACTGCATGCGCATCGTCTTCGCGGGCACCCCCGAGTTTGCCGCCGAACACCTCAAGGCCCTGCTGGCCAGCCCCCATGAAATCGTCGCGGTCTACACCCAGCCAGACCGCCCGGCCGGCCGTGGCCAGAAGCTGATGCCCAGCCCGGTCAAGCAGCTGGCTGTGGATAACGCCATCCCGGTGCTGCAACCGCCGACGCTGCGCAGCACCGAGGCGCAGGCCGAGCTGGCCGCACTCAAGCCCGACCTGATGGTGGTGGTGGCCTACGGCCTGATCCTGCCCCAGGCGGTGCTGGATATTCCGCGCCTGGGCTGCATCAACAGCCACGCCTCGTTGCTGCCACGCTGGCGCGGCGCCGCGCCGATCCAGCGCGCGGTGCAGGCCGGCGACGCCGAAAGCGGCGTGACGGTCATGCGCATGGAGGCCGGCCTGGACACCGGGCCGATGCTGCTCAAGGTCTGCACCCCGATCAGCGCCAGCGACACCGGCGGCAGCCTGCACGATCGCCTGGCCGAACTGGGCCCGCCTGCGGTGCTGCAGGCCATCGACGGCCTGGGCGCGGGCACCCTGCACGGCGAAGTGCAGGACGACGCGCTGGCCACGTATGCCCACAAGCTGAACAAGGACGAGGCGCGTCTGGACTGGTCGCGCCCCGCCGAGGAACTGGAGCGCCTGATCCGCGCCTTCAACCCGTGGCCGATCTGCCACAGCACCCTGGGCGGCGAAACCCTCAAGGTGCTGGGTGCGCGCCTGGCCGATGGCAAGGGCACGCCGGGCGAGATCCTGTCTGCCAGCAAGGACGGCCTGATCGTGGCCTGCGGCGAGCAGGCGCTGTGCCTGACCCGCCTGCAACTGCCCGGCGGCAAGGCGCTGAACTTCAGCGACCTGTACAACAGCCGCCGCGAAAAATTCGCCAGCGGCACGGTGCTGGGCCAATGAACCCGCGTCTGGCCGCCGCCCGCGCCCTGGCCGCCGTGCTCAGCGGCAAGGCCTCGCTCAACAGTTCGCTGCCCGCCCAGCTGGACAAGGTCGAGGCCCGCGATCGCGGCCTCACCCAGGACCTGGCCTTCGGTACCGCACGCTGGCAGCCACGCCTGTCGGCACTGGCCGAGCGCCTGCTGCAAAAGCCGTTCAAGGCCGCCGACGCGGATGTCGAGGCGTTGCTGCTGGTGGGCCTCTACCAGCTGCTGTACACCCGCGTGCCGGCCCACGCCGCCATCGGCGAAACGGTCGGGTGCGCCGACAAGCTGAAAAAGCCCTGGGCCAAGGCCCTGCTCAATGCCGTGCTGCGCCGCGCCCAGCGCGAGAGCAGCGAGATGCTTGCCGAACTTGAACGCGACCCGGTGGTGCGCACCGCGCACCCGCGCTGGCTGCAGAAGTCGCTCAAGGCGTTCTGGCCCGAGCAGTGGGAAGCCATCTGCGCCGCCAACAATGCCCACCCGCCGATGATCCTGCGGGTCAACCGCCGCCACCACAGCCGCGATGCCTACCTGGGCCTGCTGCGCGAAGCCGGCATCGATGCCGCGCCGTGCACGTACAGCCGTGACGGTATCCTGCTCGCCGAGGCCTGCGACGTGCGCGGTTTGCCGGGCTTCGAACAGGGCTGGATCAGCGTGCAGGACGAAGCCGCGCAGCTGGCCGCCGACCTGCTCGACCTGGCGCCCGGCCAGCGCGTGCTCGACGCCTGCTGCGCCCCCGGCGGCAAGACCTGCCACCTGCTCGAGGCGCATGCCGGGCTGGAGGCGGTGGTGGCCATCGACCTGGAAGCCAAGCGCCTGACCCGCGTGCGTGAAAACCTCGACCGCCTGGGCCTGGATGCCCAGTTGATCGCCTGCGATGCCCGCGACACCGCCAGCTGGTGGGACGGCAAGACCTTCCAGCGCATCCTGCTGGACGCTCCCTGCTCGGCCACCGGTGTGATCCGTCGCCACCCGGACATCAAGCTGACCCGCCAGGCCGATGACATCGCTGCCCTGGCCAGCCTGCAGGGCGAGCTGCTCGACGCGCTGTGGCCTACCCTCGAAGTGGGCGGCATCCTGCTCTACGCCACCTGCTCGACCCTGCCGACCGAGAACACCGAAGTGATCGAGGCGTTCCTGGCCCGCACGCCGGGCGCGCGCGAGCTGGACCTGGCCACCGAGGCCGGCATCCGCCAGCCCCATGGCCGGCAGTTGCTCGCGCAGGAAGGCGGCCACGATGGCTTCTACTATGCCAAGCTGATCAAGATCGCCGCCGTTCGCGGACACTAACCAGCACAAGGGAGAGCGGATGAAGATCATCATCCTGGGCGCGGGGCAGGTCGGCGGCACGCTGGCCGAGCACCTGGCCAGCGAAGCCAACGACATCACCGTGGTCGACACCGATGGCGACCGCCTGCGCGATCTGGGCGATCGCCTCGACATCCGCACCGTGCAGGGCCGCGCCTCGCTGCCGACGGTGCTGCGCCAGGCCGGTGCGGATGATGCCGACATGCTGGTGGCGGTGACCAACAGCGACGAGACCAACATGGTCGCCTGCCAGGTGGCCTACACCCTGTTCCACACCCCGACCAAGATTGCCCGGGTTCGCGAGTCGGCGTATCTGACCCGCAGCGGCCTGTTCAACAACGAAGCGATCCCGGTCGACGTGCTGATCAGCCCCGAACAGGTGGTCACCCACTACATCAAGCGCCTGATCGAGCACCCCGGCGCCCTGCAGGTGATCGACTTCGCCGAGGGCAAGGTCCAGCTGGTGGCGGTCAAGGCCTACTACGGCGGCCCGCTGGTGGGCCAGCAGCTGCGCCAGATCCGCGAGCACATGCCCAACGTGGACACCCGCGTGGCGGCGATCTTCCGTCGCGACCGGCCGATCAAGCCACAGGGCGACACGGTGATCGAGGCCGACGACGAGGTGTTCTTCATCGCCGCCAAGAACCACATCCGCGCAGTGATGGGCGAGCTGCGCCGCATCGACGAAACCAACAAGCGCGTGGTGATCGCCGGCGGCGGGCAGATCGGCGAACGCCTGGCCGAGGCCATCGAGAGCCGCTACCAGGTCAAGATCATCGAGATGAACGCGGCGCGTTGCCGCTATCTGTCCGACACCCTCGACAGCACGGTGGTGCTGCAGGGCAGCGCCTCGGACCGCGACCTGATGCTGGAAGAGAACATCGCCGACGCCGACATCTTCCTGGCCCTGACCAACGATGACGAAGCCAACATCATGTCCTCGCTGCTGGCCAAGCGCCTGGGCGCGAAGAAGGTGATGACCATCATCAACAACCCGGCCTATGTCGACCTGGTGCAGGGCGGCGAGATCGACATCGCCATCAGCCCGCAGCAGGCCACCATCGGCACCTTGCTGGCCCACGTGCGCCGCGGCGACATCGTCAGCGTGCACTCGCTGCGCCGTGGCGCGGCCGAAGCCATCGAGGCCATTGCCCACGGCGATTCGAAGTCGAGCAAGGTGATCGGCAAGGCCATCGAGGACATCGCGCTGCCGCCGGGCACCACCATCGGTGCGATCATCCGCGACGAGCAGGTGCTGATCGCCCACGACGACACGGTGATCGAGTCCGGCGACCACGTGATCCTGTTCGTTGTGGATAAAAAGTACATCCGCGACGTGGAGAAGCTGTTCCACGTGGGCCTGAGCTTCTTCTAGGGAGAAACCGGAATGCGCGAATCACTGGAAAAGATGCTGGCCAAGGGTGTGGATAACTCGCTGCTGCGCTTCGGCCTGGGCAAGGCCTGGCTGGATGAGGGCAACGGCGCAGAGGCCGCGCTGCACCTGCGCCGCTGCGTGGAGTTCGACCCCAAGTACTCGGCGGCGTGGAAGCTGCTGGGCAAGGCGTATCAGGTGCAGGGCGACGTGGCCGGCGCGCGCCAGGCCTGGACCGAAGGGCTGGCTGCAGCGCAGGCGCATGGGGACAAGCAGGCGGAGAAGGAGATGACGGTGTTTCTCAGGAAGCTCGACAAGGCTGTTTAGGGCTGCTGTGCAGCCCATCGCGGGTCAAGCCCGCTCCCACAGGTACAGAGCAGATCCTGAGATCACTGATATCCCTGTGGGAGCGGGCTTGACCCGCGAAGGGGCGCTCAGTACCAGCGCGTCTCGCCCGGCGGGCGCTTCTTGAAGCGCTTCATGCTCCACATGTACTGGCTTGGATACGCCCGCACATAACGCTCCACCACCTTGCTCATGGCCGCCGCCGAGGTCTCCACGTCGGTGCTGTACATCGCATCCGGCGCCGCTTCCAGGATCACCTTGAAGCCCGAACCGTCCGGCAGGCGCAACGCATGCAGGAACACCCCCACCGCCTTGCCACCGGCCAGCATGTTCGGCACGAACTTGCTGGTCAGTGCCTTGGTGGCAAAGAACGGCACGAACACCCCCGCCGATTCCGCCGGCTCCGGGTCGGCCGGAATGCCCACCTGGCCGCCCTTGCGCACTTCCTTGATGATGCTGAGGATGCCTTCCTTGGTCGACGCCGCCACGCGGTTGCCCAGTTGCACGCGCTGTTCGCGCAGCAGGTCATCCACCGCCTTGAGCTTGGGCGGGCGGTAGAAGATGATCGGCTTGCACTGGCTGCAATAGAAGTGGTTGAGCACTTCCCAGTTGCCCAGGTGGCTGGTGATGCCCACCACGCCCTTGCCCGACGCCAGTGCCTCGTGCAGCACCTCCAGGCCCTCGACCTCGCGCACCAGGTCGATGGAACGCTGCGCCGGCCAGATCCACGCACAGGCGCTTTCGGTGAACGACTTGCCGATGTCCATCAGCGTGCGGCCCACAAGGCGCTCGCGTTCGGCCGGGTCCATCTCGGGGAAACACTTGGCCAGGTTGATACGCACCACGTTGCGCGAGCTGTTGGGCACCTTCCACATGATCCAGCCGATGGCCGCGCCAACCCGCTGCACCGCGCCCCAGGGCAACTTGGCAAACAATCGCAACGCCCCGACCATCAAGGCGCCCTTGAACTTATCCACAGGCAGGTTCCTCCTTCTGCAAGCCGCGCATTGTAACCGTCAGCGGCGCAGGGCGGCGTAACGATCGCAATCGGTGGTGTGATCCATGACCATGCCAGTGGCCTGCATGAAGGCATAGCAGATGGTCGGCCCGACAAAGGTGAAGCCGGCCTTCTTCAGGGCCTTGCTCATGTCCGTGGCCTCGTCGGTCACCGCCGGCACCTCGTTGCGCTGGCTGAAATGATTGATTTTCGGCACCCCGCCGACGAACGACCAGAGCCACTGCGCCGGCTCGTCCAGCGCCAGCCAGGCCCTGGCGTTGCGCCGCGCGGCGTTGAGCTTGAGGCGGTTGCGGATGATGCCGGGGTCGAGCATGCGCTCCTCGATCTCGGCATCGGTCATCTGCGCCAGGCGCTGCGGGTCGAAGCCGAACAGCACCTCACGGTAGCGCTCGCGCTTCTTCAGCACCGTGATCCACGACAACCCGGCCTGAAAGCCTTCGAGCAGCAGCATTTCGAACAGCGCGCCGGGCTCGCGCTGGGGCGTGCCCCACTCGCTGTCGTGGTAGGCCTGGTACAACGGATCATCGGTACACCAAAAGCAGCGTGGCATAAGGCTCCAAGGGTAGAGGCGGGGGCGAATCGGGTTATACTCCCGCTCTTTATATTCGCAGCCCTGGAAAAGGTGAATTTCGTGAGCCAGCCTACGCCAGCCGTGCGTACCTTCCAAGACCTGATCCTCGCCCTGCAGCAGTACTGGGCCGAGCAAGGTTGTGTGGTACTTCAGCCCTACGATATGGAAGTAGGCGCCGGCACTTTTCATACCGCCACCTTCCTGCGCGCCATCGGCCCGGAAACCTGGAACGCCGCTTATGTGCAGCCCAGTCGTCGCCCGACTGACGGCCGCTACGGCGAAAACCCCAACCGCCTGCAGCACTACTATCAGTTCCAGGTGGTCCTGAAGCCGAACCCGGACAACTTCCAGGAACTGTACCTGGGCTCGCTCAAGCACGTGGGCCTGGACCCGCTGGTGCACGACATCCGCTTCGTCGAAGACAACTGGGAGTCGCCGACCCTGGGCGCCTGGGGCTTGGGCTGGGAAGTCTGGCTCAACGGCATGGAAGTGACCCAGTTCACCTACTTCCAGCAGGCCGGCGGCATCGAGTGCTACCCGGTCACCGGCGAGATCACCTACGGTCTGGAGCGCCTGGCCATGTACCTGCAGGGCGTGGACTCGGTCTACGACCTGGTATGGGCCGACGGCCCGTTCGGCAAGGTGACCTACGGCGACGTGTTCCACCAGAACGAGGTGGAGCAGTCCACCTACAACTTCGAACACGCCAACGTCGACAAGCTGTTCGAACTGTTCGACTTCTACGAGAGCGAAGCCAAGCGCCTGATCGAACTGGACCAGCCGCTGCCGCTGCCAAGCTATGAAATGGTGCTCAAGGCCTCGCACACCTTCAACCTGCTGGATGCACGCCGCGCCATCTCGGTGACCGCGCGTCAGCAGTACATCCTGCGCGTGCGCACCCTGGCGCGTGCCGTGGCCCAGGCCTACCTGCTGGCCCGTGCCAAGCTGGGCTTCCCGATGGCGACCCCGGACCTGCGTGACGAAGTATTGGCCAAGCTGGAGGCTGCACAATGAGTGCTCAAGATTTCCTGGTAGAACTGGGCACCGAAGAGCTGCCACCCAAGGCCCTGAACACCCTGGCCGAAGCCTTCCTGGCCGGCATCGACAAGGGCCTGCAAGCGGCCGGCCTGAGCTTCGAGAGCAAGACCGTGTACGCCGCGCCACGCCGCCTGGCGGTGCTGATCACCGCCCTGGCCACCCAGCAGCCGGACCGCAGCGTCAACCTCGACGGACCGCCACGCCAGGCCGCGTTCGACGCCGACGGCAACCCGACCCAGGCCGCCCTGGGTTTTGCCAAGAAGTGCGGCGTGGACCTCAGTGAAATCGACCAGAGCGGGCCGAAGCTGCGCTACAGCCAGAACATCGTCGGCAAGCCGACCGCCAGCCTGCTGCCGACCATCGTCGAAGACTCGCTCAACGACCTGCCGATTCCCAAGCGCATGCGCTGGGGTGCACGCAAGGAAGAGTTCGTGCGTCCGACCCAGTGGCTGGTGATGCTGCTCGGTGACCAGGTCATCGATTGCACCATCCTCGCCCAGAAGGCCGGCCGCGACTCGCGTGGCCACCGCTTCCACCACCCTGAAGCCGTGCGCATCACCTCGCCTGCCAACTACCTGGCCGACCTGCGCGCCGCCTATGTGCTGGCAGACGCCAACGAGCGCCGCGAGCTGATCAGCAAACGCACCGCCGAACTGGCCACCCTGCAGGAAGGCACCGCGATCGTGCCGCCGGCCCTGCTCGACGAAGTGACCGCGCTGGTCGAATGGCCGGTGCCGCTGGTGTGCTCGTTCGAGGAGCGTTTCCTCGAGGTGCCGCAGGAAGCCCTGATCACCACCATGCAGGACAACCAGAAGTACTTCTGCCTGCTGGACGTGGACGGCAAGCTGCTGCCGCGCTTCATCACCGTGGCCAACATCGAGAGCCGCGATCCGAAGCAGATCATCGAAGGCAACGAGAAGGTCGTGCGCCCGCGCCTGACCGACGCCGAGTTCTTCTTCAAGCAGGACAAGAAGCAGAAGCTCGAAAGCTTCAACGAGCGCCTGCAGAACGTGGTGTTCCAGGCACAGCTGGGCAGCGTGTTCGACAAGGCCGAGCGCGTGGCCAAGCTGGCTGCGTTCATTGCCCAGCGCATCGGCGGCGACGCCCAGCGCGCGGCGCGTGCCGGCCTGCTGTCCAAGTGCGACCTGGCCACCGAGATGGTTGGCGAGTTCCCTGAAATGCAGGGCGTTGCCGGCTACTACTACGCCCTCAACGACGGCGAGCCCGAAGACGTCGCCCTGGCCCTGAACGAGCAGTACATGCCGCGCGGTGCCGGTGCCGAACTGCCCTCGACCCTGACCGGTGCGGCCGTGGCAATCGCCGACAAGCTCGACACCCTGGTCGGCATCTTCGGCATCGGCATGCTGCCAACCGGCAGCAAGGACCCCTATGCCCTGCGCCGCGCCGCCCTGGGCGTGCTGCGTATCCTGATCGAGAAGCAGCTGGACCTGGACCTGAACGAGGCGGTGAACGTCGCCGTCGCCCAGTTCGGTGCCAAGGTCAAGGCTGCCGGCCTGAGCGAGCAGGTGCTGGAATTCGTCTTCGACCGCCTGCGTGCGCGTTACGAAGATGAAGGCATCGACGTGGCCACCTACCTGTCGGTACGTGCGCTCAAGCCAGGCTCGGCATTGGACTTCGACCAGCGCGTGCAAGCCGTGCAGGCGTTCCGCAAGCTGCCGGAAGCCGCAGCCCTGGCTGCGGTGAACAAGCGTGTGTCCAACCTGCTGAGCAAGGCCGAAGGTTCGGTGGCTACCTCGGTAGAGCCCAAGTACTTCGACAACGCCAACGAGTTCTCGCTGTACTCGGCCATTCAACAGGCCGATCAGGCGGTACAACCGATGGCCGCTGCGCGTCAGTACAGCGAGTCGCTGGCGCGCCTGGCCGCGCTGCGCGAGCCGGTGGATGCGTTCTTCGAGGCGGTGATGGTCAACGCCGACGACGCCAACGTGCGAGCCAACCGTTATGCCCTGCTCAGCCGCCTGCGCGGTCTGTTCCTGGGCGTGGCCGACATCTCGCTGCTGGGGTAGGACGTGAAGCTGCTGATTCTCGATCGGGACGGGGTGATCAACCAGGACTCCGACGCCTACATCAAGTCGCTGGACGAATGGATTCCCATCCCGGGTTCGATCGAGGCCATTGCGCAGCTGAGCAAGGCCGGCTGGACGGTGGCGGTGGCCACCAACCAGTCGGGCATCGCCCGTGGCTATTACAGCCTGGCCACCCTCGACGCCATGCACGCGCGCCTGCGCGAGCTGGTGGCGGCGCAGGGCGGCGAGGTGGGCCTGATCGTCTATTGCCCGCATGGCCCGGACGACGGCTGCGATTGCCGCAAGCCCAGGCCGGGCATGCTGCGCACCATTGCCAACCATTACGCGGTCGACCTGGCCGGGGTGTGGTTCGTGGGTGACAGCAAGGGTGACCTGGAAGCCGCGCGCGCCGTCGATGCACAACCGGTTCTGGTAAGGACCGGCAAAGGCGAGCAGACCCTGAGCAAGGGCGTGCCCGAGGCAACGCTGATTTTCGATGACCTGGCGTCGATCGCCAGTGCACTTATCCACACACAGGCGGGTTAGCCCGCAACGGTACATTCCGCTATGTCGATCCTGCAGGCGATCAGAATTTTTCTTTTTTACCTGCTGCTGGGTACCAGCTCGTTGCTGTGGTGCACCCTGAGCTTCTTTATCGCGCCGTTCCTTTCGTTCCGCGCCCGTTACCGCTTCATCAATGTGTACTGGTGCCGTTTTGCGCTGGTGCTGGTGCGTGTTTTCCTGAACATTCGGGTGAACGTCACCGGGGCCGAGAACATTCCGGCGCAACCCTGCGTGATCCTCTCCAATCACCAGAGCACCTGGGAGACGTTTTTCCTCTCCGCCTATTTCCAGCCCTTGAGCCAGGTGCTCAAGCGCGAACTGCTATACGTGCCGTTCTTCGGGTGGGCCATGGCCATGCTGCGGCCCATCGCCATCGACCGCGACAACCCCAAGGCTGCGCTCAAGCAGGTGGCCACCGAAGGCGACAAGCTGCTCAAGGACGGTGTGTGGGTGCTGATCTTCCCGGAGGGTACCCGCGTGCCGTTCGGCAAGATCGGCAAGTTCTCCCGTGGCGGTACCGCGCTGGCGGTTAATGCCAACCTGCCGGTGCTGCCGATCGCGCACAACGCCGGCAAGTACTGGCCCAAGGAAGGCTGGGGCAAGCGCGCCGGCACCATCGAGGTGGTGATCGGCGAGCCTATGTATGCCGAAGGCACCGGGCCACGCGCCATCGCAGCGCTCAACGACCGTGCGGCGGCATGGAACGAGCAGACCCAGCGCGACCTCGGTTCGCTGCCGGCGCACGCCCCCGACGACGCCCAGCCGGTGACCTGACCGTTCTGTGGATAACGTGTGTACAGTATTTGGATTTCTTTCAGAAAAATTCGCTAACCTTATGATTTAACTGCTTATTTCTCTGTATGACTGTTTTGCGAAAATCGTGCATAAGTTTTTTCGCGCGATAAAAAAACCGGCTTTTAGGCCGGTTTTTTTGTGGATTACTTAAGGCCCTTTCACACCTTGTCCAGGTCCACCTTGTTGGTCTCCTTCAGGCAGAAGATCCCCACCACCAGGCTCACCCCGGTAATCAGCACCGGGTACCACAGCCCGTAGAAGATATCCCCGGTATACACCACCAGCGCGAACGATACCGTCGGCAGGAAGCCGCCGAACCAGCCATTGCCGATGTGATACGGAAGCGACATCGAGGTGTAGCGGATGCGCGTGGGGAACAGCTCCACCATCACCGCCGCCAGCGGACCATAGGTCATGGTCGCGATCAGGATCATCACCACGATCAGCAGCACCACCATCGGCTGGTTCACGTTGGCCGGGTCTGCCTTGGCCGGGTAGCCAGCCTTTTCGATGGCCGCACGCATGGCCGCTTCGTCGAAGCCGTCGATACGCTGCTCGCCGATGGTCACCACCACCTCGGTACCGGCAGGCACCGATTGCGAGCTGTACGGCAGGCCCTGCTTGACCAGGAAGGTCTTGACCTTGTCGCAGGTGCTGTCGAAACGTGCCTTGCCCACCGGGTCGAACTGGAAGGTGCAGCCCTGCGGGTCGGCCATCACCACGATCGGCGCCTGGCGGCTGGCCGCGTCGATCTGCGGGTTGGCGTAGTGGCTCAGGCCCTTGAACAGCGGGAAGTACAGCACGGTGGCCAGCAGCAGGCCGAGCATCAGGATCGGCTTGCGCCCGATCCGGTCCGACAGCCAGCCGAAGAACACGAAGAACGGCGCGCCGATCACCACGCTGATGATCAGCAGGGTATTGGCCTGGGCCGGGTCCATCTTGAGCATCTGGGTCATGAAGAACAGCACATAGAACTGCGCGGTGTAGAAGGTCACCGCCTGGCCGGCGTTGATGCTGAACAGCGCGGTGAGCACGATCTTGAGGTTGGCCCACGAGCCGAACGACTCACGAATCGGCGACTTGCTGGTCTTGCCCTGGGCTTTCATTTTCACGAAGGCCGGCGACTCGTGCATGCTCATGCGGATCCAGGTGGAGATACCCAGCAGCACGATCGACAGCAAAAACGGCAGGCGCCAGCCCCATACCTCGAACTGGTCGCCCGTGAGGTAACGGCTGCCCAGCACCACCAGCAGCGAAAGCAGCAGGCCGAGGGTAGCGGTGGACTGGATGAACCCGGTGTGAAAGCCGCGCTTGCCGGGCGGCGCGTGCTCGGCCACATAGGTGGCCGCGCCGCCGTATTCGCCGCCCAGGGCCAGGCCCTGGAGCATGCGCAGCACCACCAGGATGATCGGCGCGGCAATGCCGATGCTGGCGTAGTTGGGCAGCAGGCCCACCGCGAAGGTCGACAGGCCCATCAGCACGATGGTGACCAGGAAGGTGTATTTGCGCCCGATCATGTCGCCCAGGCGCCCGAACACCAGAGCGCCGAAGGGCCGTACCAGGAACCCGGCAGAGAACGCCATCAGCGCGAAGATGAACGCCGTGGTGTCGTTGACCCCGGCGAAGAACTGCTTGCTGATGACGACCGCCAGCGCCCCATAGAGAAAAAAGTCATACCACTCGAAAACCGTCCCGAGGGATGACGCGAAAATGATCTTGCGTTCTTCGCGGCGGCTGTTGCCCGCTGCTGCAGCGCCCTGCTGTTGAAGAGTGTCCGACATCGTGCTGTCCTCGGCCCTTGCGGGCACAGTGATTCTTGTTGTTGTTCCACTGTCGTCGCCGGCCGACTGCTGCCGACGTCACTGCACGCCGCCCTCAGGGCGTCGCTAACGCGGTCTTGCCACTGCTGTTGCTGGCTGCGGGTGCGGCCTGGAGAATCAGTTGCGCGGCCTTCTCGCCGATCATCAGGGTGGGTGAACAGGTATTGCCAGAGGTGATCTGCGGCATGATCGAGGCATCGGCGATGCGCAACCCCGCCACGCCATGCACGCGCAACTGTGCGTCCACCACATCCAGCGGGCCGTTGCCCATGCGGCAGGTACCTACCGGATGGAAAATGGTGGTGCCGATCTGCCCGGCAGCCTGCTGCAACTGCTCCTCGGTATCGAGTGCTGCGCCTGGCAGGTATTCGACCGGTGCAAAAGCGGCGAGGGCAGGGGCCTGCACGATCTGTCGGGTAAGGCGGATGGCCTGGGCGGCGACGCGCAGGTCTTCAGGCTCGCTGAGGTAGTTGGGGTCGATGACCGGTGCATCGCCCGGGTTGGCCGAGCGGATATCCACACGCCCGCGGCTGAGCGGGCGCAGGTTGCACACCGAGGCGGTAAATGCGGCAAAGCGGTGCAGCGGCTCGCCGAAGCGGTCCAGCGACAGGGGCTGCACGTGGTACTGCAGGTTGGGCGTGGGCTGCTCGGGGTGCGAGCGCACGAACGCCCCCAGCTGGCTCGGCGCCATGGCCAACGGGCCGCTGCGGTCATACAGATAGCGCAGGCCCATGCCCAGCTTGCCCCAGTGGGTGTTGGCCACCTGGTTGAGGGTGCGCACGTTGCTGACCTTGTAGATCAGGCGCAGTTGCAGGTGATCCTGCAGGTTGCCGCCCACGCCGGGCAATTCGTGCAGTACCGGGATGCCTAGGCGTTCCAGCAATGGCCGCGGGCCGATGCCGGAGCGTTGAAGAATGCCCGGCGAACCCACCGCCCCGGCACACAGGATGATTTCGCGGCGGGCCTGGTAACGCTGTTCGCTGCCCTGCCAGCGCGCCTGAACGGCCGAAGCGCGACCATTGTCGAGCAGCACCTTGTCCACCTCGACGCCGGTCAGCACCGTCAGGTTGGGGCGGTGGCGCACGGGGCGCAGGAATGCCTTGGCCGCATTCCAGCGCACGCCGCTGCGCTGGTTGACCTGAAAGTATCCACAGCCCTGGTTATTCCCACCGTTGAAGTCGTCAATGCTGGCGATGCCGCTCTGGGCTGCCGCCTCGCGAAACGCATCGAGGATCGCCCACGAATAGCGCTGGCGTTCGACCCGCCATTCGCCAGCGTTGCCGTGCAGCTCGCTGGCGCCGCCAAAATGGTTTTCGCTGGCCTTGAACAGTGGCAGCACGTCATTCCAGGCCCACCCGGGATTGCCCTGTTCGGCCCAGTGATCGTAGTCGCGGGCCTGACCGCGCATGTAGATCATGCCGTTGATCGAGGAACACCCGCCCAGCACCTTGCCCCGTGGGTAGCCCAGGCTGCGACCGTCGAGCCCCGGTTGCGCTTCGGTCTTGAAGCACCAGTCGGTACGCGGGTTGCCAATGCAATAGAGGTAGCCCACCGGAATGTGGATCCAGGGGTAGTTGTCGCGACCGCCGGCTTCGAGCAGCAGCACGCGGCAGCCAGGGTCGGCAGACAGCCGATTGGCCAGTAGACAGCCGGCAGGGCCGGCACCGACTACCACGTAGTCGTAGGAATGATCGGCTGGTGCCATGAAGACCTCGCGCCTGATTTTTATTCTTGTCCAGGCCAGTGTTATTGATTATTTTCGAGTTGAACACGTTAGATTTCACGCAACGGCTGTGCGTTTTAGAACAACGCAAGTGAACCTATGATTCACAAGGAAAAGCATGTTCGACTGGAATGACCTGCGGTTTTTTCTCGAGTTGCAGCGTAGCGGCCGCCTGCTGACCGCCGCCAAGCGCCTCAACACCACCCATAGCACCGTGGCCCGGCATATCGAGAGCATCGAGAGTAGCCTGGGCACGGCACTGTTCGTGCAGCACGCCCAGGGCTATGAACTGACCCCGGCCGGGCAGGCCCTGCTCAAGCACGCCGAAGCCATGGAGAACGTCGCCTTGCTGGCGCAGGAGGAGATCACCCAGGCCATCACGCCGCTGGGCAAGATTCGCCTGGGGGTGACCGAGGGCATCGGCATCATGTTCTTCACCCCGCGCATGGGCAGCCTGTTCGAACGCTACCCCGGGCTGGAGGTGGAGCTGGTCGCAGTGCCGCGCTTTGTCAGCATCATCAACCGCGAGGCAGAGATCAGCATTCACCTGGAACGCCCGCATGCCGACCTGTTGATCACGCGAAAACTCACCGATTACCGCCTGGCGCTGTATGCCAGCCCCGAGTACCTGGCCAGGGCTGCGCCGCTCAACAGCCGCGAAGACCTGGCCCGGCACAGCTGGATCGGCTACGTGGACGACCTGCTGTTCAGCCAGCAGTTGCTGTTTCTCAACAGCTTCTGCCGCGCACCGAACGTGGTGTTTCGCAGCACCAGCGTGATCGCCCAGCAACATGCGGCGCGTGCCGGGCTGGGCATCGCGGTACTGCCCAACTACATGGCCCGCCACGACCCGCATCTGGTGCGCGTGCTGCCCAGCGAAACCATCCAGCGCAGCTACTGGATCAGCACCCGGCGCGAACTGCACAAGTCGGTGCGCCTGCGCGTAGTGTGGGACTACCTGCTGGCGCTGTGCGCCGACGAGCAGGGCGAACTGCTCGCCGAGTGAGCGGCGTTCAGCGTGCCAGGGTGTTGACCGCCAGCAACAGGGCAGCCGCTATCCCCACCAGCGCAAAGCCCTGTTGCAGGCGCGGCCCGGCCAGGCGGTGGGCGAACTGACGCGCAACCACCAGGCCCGCCACCGCACCGCCGGCAAACGGCACGCCGACACCCCAGTGCATCACCCCGCTGAGGCTGGCGCTCAACACGCTGCCCAGCGACACCAGGGCGATCACCGCCAGCGACGTGGCGACGATGCTTTTCATCTCAAGGTTGGTGTAGCGCCCCAGGGCAGGCACGATCACAAACCCGCCACCGACCCCGAGCAGGCCGGACAGCAGGCCGCTGAGCAAGCCGGTGAAGGCCAGCGCGCGGGCGCAGGGCAGGGTCCAGCGCAAGCGCCCCTGCAACGGGTTGAGCACACAGGGCTGCAGGGCACGATCCGCACAGGGCGGCTCGCCCCGCAGCTCGCGCCGGGCCTTGCGCAGCATGCGTGCACAGGCATACACCAGCACCACGCTGAACCCCAGCGCCAGCGGTGCATTGGGCAGGCGATGCGCCAGCAGCAGGCCGAAGGGGGTGGCGCACATGCCGATCAGCGCGACGAACAGCGCGGCCCGGTAGCGCACCAGCCCCTGACGCAGCCCCAGCACCGCACCCACACCTGCCGCCAGGCCCACCGCCAGCAGGCCGACCGGGGCCGCCTCGACCATGCTCAGGCCCAGGCCGAACACCAGCAACGGCACCGCAAGAATGCCGCCACCGGCGCCCGTCAGGGCCAGGATGATGCCAATGAGGGCGCCCAGACCGGCGCCGACCAGTTCATGCTCTGTCACTGGCGCGCCTCACGCAGTCGCGCAACCGGCTTGGCGAGCCATTCGCGCCCCTTGAGCATGCAGCGCCAGTACAGCGGCGGCAGTATCCGCGCCTTGAGCAGCCAGGCCAGACGCGTGGGCCTGCGCCCGTCGAGCAACCAGCGCGGAAAGCTCGGTGCCAGCTTGCCGCCGTAGGTGAACTCGGCCAGCACGATCTTGCCGCGTTCCACCGTCAGCGGGCACGACCCGTAGCCGTCGTATTCGGCCAGACGCGACAGGCGCCCCAGTGCCACCAGCACGTTGTTGGCCACCACCGGCGCCTGCTTGCGGGCAGCGGCGGCCGTCTTGGCATTGCTGGTGTTGATCACATCGCCCAGGCCATGGATGTTGCCGTAGCGCGCATGGCGCAGGGTGGCCGGGTCGACCTCGAGCCAACCGGCCGCATCGGCCAGCGGGCTGTTGCGGATGAAATCCGGCGAAACCTGCGGCGGTACCACATGCAGCATGTCGAATGCCTGCACCACGGTTTCGCTGCTGCCGTCGGGCAGGGTGCGCAGAAAGGTCGCGCGCTTGCCCGGCCCGTCCACCGCCACCAGCCGGTGTGAATAGTTGAGGTCCACGCCGTAACGGTCGATGTATTCCATCAGCGCCGGCACATAGTCGGCGACACCGAACAGCACGTTGCCGGCGTTGAAGAACTGCGCCTGGATCGCCCCCAGGCGCCCGCTGCGCAGCCAGTGGTCGCACGACAGGTACAGGGCTTTTTGTGGGGCACCGGCGCACTTGATCGGCATCGGTGGCTGGGTGAACACGGCGCGGCCTTCCTTCAGGCCCTGCACCAGCTGCCAGGTGTAGGGTGCCAGGTCGTAGCGGTAATTGGAGGTCACGCCGTTCTGGCCGAGGGTCTCGAGTAGCCCGTCGATGGCGTCCCAGGCCAACCGCAGCCCGGGGCATACCACCAGCTGTTCGTAACTCACCAGGCGCCCGTCATCCAGGCTGACGGTCTGCGCCTGCGGGTCGAACTGTTGCACGGCGGCCTTGATCCACCTGACCGCCGCCGGCACGGTCGAGGCCAGGGTGCGGGCGGTGGACGCTGCACGGAACACGCCCGCGCCGACCATGGTCCAGCCAGGTTGATAATAGTGAACGTCGGCGGGGTCGATGATCGCGATATCCAGGGAGGCATCACGCGCCAGCAGGCTGGAGGCGGTGGCGATTCCGGCGGCACCGGCGCCGACGATCAGCACCTTGTGGTGGCTGACCTCGCGGGCAGCGGCAGAGGAGGCGGCAGGCATGGCAGTACGTCCTTTAATAATAATTCTGGTGCAGCAGGTTCAGAGCTTGTTGAGCGGGATCTTCAGGTAGCGCACACCGTTGTCTTCCGGCTCGGGCAACTGGCCGCTGCGCATGTTCACCTGCACCGAGGGCAGGATCAGTTGCGGCATGTCGAGGGTGGCATCACGGGCTTCGCGCATGGCCACGAAGCAGTCTTCGCTGATGCCGTCGCGAATGTGAATGTTGCTGGCGCGCTGTTCGCCCACCGTGGTCATGTAGCGCAACGCACGGCCTCCGGGCAGGTAGTCGTGGCACATGAACAGGCGGGTGGCATCCGGCAGGGCCAGGATGCGCTGGATCGAGCGGTACAGGGTGCGCGCATCGGCCCCGGGGAAGTCGCAGCGGGCCGTGCCGTAATCCGGCATGAACAAGGTGTCGCCGACGAACGCGACGCACTCGTCACCGGCCTGTACCAGGTAGGTCATGCAGGCCGGGGTATGCCCCGGGGTGTGCAAGGCGCGCAGCTTGAGCGTGCCAAGGGCGAGCTCGCCGTTGTCATCCAGCAGCACATCGAACTGGCTGCCATCACGGGCAAAGCCGGGTTCGGCATTGAACAGCGTGCCGAACACCTTCTGCACCTGGGTGATGCGGCTGCCGATGGCCACCTGGCCACCCAGCGCCTGCTTGAGATAGGCGGCAGCAGAGAGGTGGTCGGCGTGCACATGGGTCTCGAGTATCCACTGCACCTGGCCACCCAGCTCGCGTACCCGGGCGATCAGCTTGTCGGCCGAGGCGGTGTCGGTACGCCCGGCCTTGGGGTCATAGTCCAGCACGCTGTCGATCAGGGCGCAGTGCGCGCTGGCCTGGTCCATGACCAGGTAGCTGATGGTCGAGGTCGCGCTGTCGAACAGCGCTTCTACATACAGGTTACCGCCGATGATCATTACCGCTCTCCAGAGAATTCCGCTGATGCCTGCCGGCCAGCCGTGCAGGCATTCGACCAACAGTCATCAAGATATGTGCCAGCGCAGATTCACGCCTGCCCCCGGCCAGCACGCCCGGTTTACCTGAGTCTGGACCCTCTGGCCGAAACTGCCTGCCACGGTTCTGGCAGCTGGTTGGCAGAGGCTGGCAGTTTTTGGCAGTGAGCGAGGCGTTCGGTTAAGCTGCGGGCCTGCCTTGCCCCTGGTGCCGTCATGCCCATGAACCCCGACACACCCGCCAGCCCCGCCCTGCAGGCGCTGGTGTCCTACCTCGAACACGAACCTCAGCCGAGCATCGTGCTCGACCTGCAGTACAACATTCTTGCCGCCAACACCGCGTACCTGCATCAATTCGGGGTGGTGGGCGCCGCGCCGATCGGCCAGAAGTGCCACCACGTCTCGCACCACTACGCGGTGCCGTGCGACCAGGCGGGCGAGCACTGCCCGATGCGCAAGGCCAGGCATAGCCGCACCCCCGAGCGGGTGCTGCATGTGCATCACACCCCGCGAGGGCCGGAACATGTGGACGTGGAGTTGCGCCCGATCCTGGACGAGCAGGGTGAAGTGATCGCCTTTGTCGAACGCCTGACCAGCATCGCCGTGGCGTCGGCACAGCCGCAGCAGTTCGGCCTGGTAGGGCGTTCGGCGGCCTTCCAGGAGGCCCTTGCCGGTGTCCAGCGGGCCGCGCCGGCGCAGATACCGGTGCTGCTGCAAGGGGAGTCCGGCACCGGCAAGGAGCTGTTCGCCCGCGCCCTGCATGCCAGCAGCCCGCGTGCCAGCGGTCCGTTGGTGGTGGTGGACTGCACGGGGCTGACCGAGACGTTGCTGGAGAGCGAGCTGTTCGGCTACGAGAAGGGCGCATTCACCGGTGCCAACCAGCGCAAGATCGGCCTGGCCGAAGCCGCCCATGGCGGCACCCTGTTTCTCGACGAGATCGGTGAGGTGCCGCTGGCGATGCAGGTCAAGCTGCTGCGTCTGATCGAGTCGGGCAGCTTTCGCCCGGTGGGCAGCCTGCGCACGGTGCATTCGGATTTCCGCCTGATCTCGGCCACCCACAAGCCCCTCAAGGAAATGGCCACCGCCGGCAGCTTTCGCGAAGACCTCTACTACCGTATCAGCGGCTTCCCGATCCGCCTGCCTTCACTGCGCGAGCGCTTCGAAGACCTGCCCCTGCTGATCGAGACCCTGCTGCAGCGCCTGGCCGGGTCCGCTGCGCCGCGGGTCGACGAGGAGGCCATGACCTTGCTGGGGCTGTACCGCTACCCCGGCAACATCCGCGAGCTGCGCAACATTCTGGAGCGGGCGAGGTTGTTCAGCGACGACGGCATCATCCGCGCCGAGCACCTGCCCACGGAGCTGAGAGCCGACTCGCCCGCCAGTGCCCCACACCGCTCGAATACCCGATTGCGCGACATCGCCCAGGCGCTGGACAGCTTCGAAGGATCGCGCAGCGAGCTTGCCCGCCACCTGGGGCTGAGCGAGCGCACCCTGTATCGGCGCCTGCGCGAGCTGGGTGTTTCTTGAGTGCTCACGCCTAGGGCGCAGCAGCACCTAGGCAGGAAAACAAAAAGGCCAACCCCTGAGGGTTGGCCTTTCGAGGGCGTTGTCACTGTGGATAACTGCCCGCTTTCAGAGGTACTGCAACCGGTCAGAAGTCCAGATTGGATACCGCCAGGGCGTTGCTTTCGATGAACTCGCGGCGCGGTTCCACGGCGTCGCCCATCAGGGTGTTGAAGATCTGATCGGCAGCGATCGCGTCTTCGATGGTCACCTTGAGCATGCGGCGCACAGTCGGGTCCATGGTGGTTTCCCACAGCTGGTCCGGGTTCATCTCGCCCAGCCCTTTGTAGCGCTGGATGGTGTGACGCTTGGTGCTTTCGGCCATCAGCCAGTCCAGGGCTTCCTTGAACTCGGTGATGGCTTTCTTGCGTTCCCCACGCTGCACGTAGGCACCTTCACCCAGCAGGGTGGCAAGCTGGGCGCCCAGCGCGGTCACGGTGCGGTAGTCGTTGCTGCCGAAGAAGTCGCGGTTGAAGGTCACGTAGCTGGCAAGGCCGTGGGAAGTGATTTCCACTTCTGGCAGCCACACGTTGCGCTCGCGGTCTTCACGCAGGCTGGCCTTGTACAGCAAGCCCGACTTCTCGGTATTGCGCAGGCGCTCATCGAACCTGGCGAGCCAGTTCTGCATGTGCGCGTGGTCGGACAGCTGCTCCACCGAGATGGCCGGCAGGTACACGAAGTGCTCGGTGAGCTCTTGCGGGTACAGGCGCGACAGGCGCTTGAGGGTCTTCATCACGGTACGGAATTCGTTGACCAGACGCTCCAGCTCGACACCGGAAACCGGTGGCGCGGACTCGTCCAGGTGCAGGCTGGCATCTTCGAGAGCCGACTGGGTCATGTACTCTTCCATGGCCTCGTCGTCCTTAATGTACTGCTCCTGCTTGCCCTTCTTGACCTTGTACAGCGGCGGCTGCGCGATGTAGATGTAGCCGCGCTCGACCAGCTCCGGCAACTGACGGAAGAAGAAGGTCAGCAGCAGGGTACGGATGTGCGAACCGTCGACGTCAGCATCGGTCATGATGATGATGTTGTGATAGCGCAGCTTCTCGATGTTGTACTCTTCGCGGCCGATGCCACAGCCCAGTGCGGTGATCAGCGTGCCCACTTCCTGGGACGAAATCATCTTGTCGAAACGTGCTTTCTCGACGTTGAGGATCTTGCCCTTGAGCGGCAGGATAGCCTGGGTCTTGCGGTTGCGACCTTGCTTGGCCGAGCCGCCTGCGGAGTCACCCTCCACCAGGTACAGTTCGGAGAGGGCAGGGTCTTTTTCCTGGCAGTCGGCAAGCTTGCCCGGCAGCCCGGCAATGTCCAGCGCGCCCTTGCGACGGGTCATTTCACGCGCTTTACGGGCCGCTTCACGGGCGCGCGCAGCGTCGATCATCTTGCCGACCACAGCCTTGGCTTCGTTCGGGTTTTCCAGCAGGAAGTCGGAGAAGTACTTGCCCATCTCCTGTTCCACCGCAGTTTTGACTTCGGACGAAACCAGCTTGTCCTTGGTCTGCGAGCTGAACTTGGGATCAGGCACCTTCACCGAGATGATTGCGGTCAGGCCTTCACGGGCATCATCACCGGTGGTGGCGACCTTGTTCTTCTTGGCCAGACCTTCCTGCTCGATGTAGTTGTTCAGGTTACGCGTCAGCGCCGAACGGAAACCCACCAGGTGAGTACCGCCGTCGCGCTGCGGAATGTTGTTGGTGAAGCACAACAGGTTCTCGTTGAAGCTGTCGTTCCACTGCAGGGCGATTTCCACACCCACACCATCCTCGCGCTGAACGCTGAAGTGGAACACTTCGTTCACCGGAGTCTTGTTGGTGTTCAGGTATTCGACGAATGCGCGCAGGCCACCTTCGTACTTGAATTCCTCTTCCTTACCCGAGCGTTCGTCCTTCAACAGGATGCCTACGCCAGAGTTGAGGAACGACAGTTCACGAATCCGCTTGGCCAGGATGTCCCAGCTGAAGTGGATGTTCTTGAAGGTTTCGGACGATGGCTTGAAGTGGATCTGGGTGCCGGTGGTTTCGCTGTCGCCGACAATCTTCATCGGAGCCTGCGGTACACCGTGAACGTAGGTCTGCTCCCAGATCTTGCCGCTGCGGCGAACGGTGAGGATCAACTCTTCGGAAAGCGCGTTCACCACCGAGACGCCCACACCGTGCAGGCCGCCGGATACCTTGTAGGAGTTGTCGTCGAACTTACCGCCGGCGTGCAGTACGGTCATGATGACCTCTGCGGCGGAAACCCCTTCTTCCTTGTGTACATCGACCGGGATGCCGCGGCCGTTGTCGCGAACGGTGATGGACTCATCCGGGTGGATGATTACGGTAATGTCGTCACAGTGGCCGGCGAGGGCTTCGTCGATCGAGTTATCGACCACCTCGAACACCATGTGGTGCAGGCCGCTACCATCATCGGTGTCGCCAATGTACATACCGGGACGCTTGCGTACGGCATCCAACCCTTTGAGCACTTTAATGCTGGAGGAGTCGTACGTTTGATTTTCGCTCATGCCTTCACTCCCGATGGTCGTGGGTCTGGGTGATACGGCCTTGTTCCACGTGGAACAAGGCAACTGGCGTATCCGTCTGCCAGCCTTCCCTCAATAATTCGTGGTCTACACAGGTGATGAACACCTGGCAGCGTAAGTCTTCCAGCAAGCGGCAAAGTGCACGACGGTGCTGCTCGTCCAATTCGGACGGCAGGTCATCCACCAGATAAATACATTGGCCGCGGCGTGCCTGGCTGACCAGATGCCCCTGGGCGATACGCAGTGCGCACACCACCAGTTTCTGCTGGCCGCGAGACAGGATATCGGCCGCGTTGTTGGCGCCTAACCTGAGTCGCAGATCCGCACGTTGCGGACCTGCCTGTGTGTGGCCCATCTGCTGATCCCGATGGAGCGAGCCAGCCAGGACCTCACTGAGGTCTCTGTCCTTGTCCCACCCTCGGTAGTAACTCAGGGTCAGCCCCCCGAGCTCCAGCAATTCGCTCAAGGTTTGTTCGAAGACGGGTTTCAGCGCTTTGATGTAATTACGGCGGTACTCGTCGATTTCCGCACTGGCCAGGCATAACTCCCGGTCCCAGGCTGCTTGCGAAACAGCGTCAAGTGTACCATGCCGCAACCATGAGTTCCGCTGCCGCAGGGCCTTCTGCAGGCGCTGCCAGGTGGACATGAAGCAAGGTTCCACGTGGAACACACCCCAATCCAGGAATTGCCGGCGAATCTTGGGCGCACCTTCGAGCAGACGAAAACTGTCCGGGTTGATCAGTTGCAGCGGCAGTATCTCTGCCAGTTGGGCGGCACTGCGAGCGTTCTGCCCGTCGATGCGAATGGTGAAATCCCCTTGCCGTTCCCGCGATATGCCCAGGTTGCTGGAACCACCTTCATTCAGTTCGACCTGACCGAATACCGTACACGCCAGTTCTTCATACTGGATGACCGGTGTAAGGCGAGTGCTGCGAAATGAACGGGCCAGGCCGAGCAAATGGATGGCTTCCAGCACGCTGGTTTTGCCGCTGCCGTTGGCGCCATACAGGATGTTGATGCGGGGGGAGGGGGAGAAGGTCACCGGGTGCAGGTTGCGCACCGCGGTGACTGAAACGCGACTGAGGGACATCTAGCGAGTGCTGGACAAATTACAGGCGCATCGGCATGACGACGTATGCAGAATCGTCATTGTCCGCCTCTTGCAGCAGGGCGCTGCTGTTGGAATCGGACAGGATCAGACGAACCTGTTCGGTGGTCATCACGCCCAGCACGTCGAGCAGGTAGCTCACGTTGAAACCGATTTCCAGCGAACCGCCGTTGTAGTCGACGCCGATCTCTTCTTCGGCTTCTTCCTGCTCAGGGTTGTTGGCCTGAATCTTCAGTTGGCCAGCCGCCAGTTGCAGACGAATGCCGCGGTACTTTTCGTTGGACAGAATCGCGGTACGGCTGAACGCTTCGCGAAGTGCCTGGCGATCACCCAGTACCAGTTTGTCGCCGCCCTTTGGCAATACGCGCTCGTAGTCCGGGAACTTGCCATCCACCAGCTTGGAGGTGAAGGTGAATTCGCCAGTAGTGGCGCGAATGTGTTGCTGGCCCAGCACGATGGCAACGGTGCCTTCCGGATCAGTGAGCAGGCGCGCCAGCTCAAGGATACCCTTGCGAGGCACGATCACCTGGTGGCGATCAGCCTGACCGATATCGGCCTGCATCGAGCACATGGCCAGACGGTGACCATCGGTGGCGACCGCGCGCAGAGTGCCGGTGGAGACTTCCAGCAGCATGCCGTTCAGGTAGTAGCGCACGTCCTGCACGGCCATTGCGAAGCTGGTGCGCTCGATCAGGCGGCGCAGGCGGCTCTGCTCCAGGGTGCAGGTCAGCGAACCCGGGCCTTCCTCGACGGTGGGGAAATCGTTGGCTGGCAGGGTCGACAAGGTGAAACGGCTGCGGCCGGCCTTGATGATGACCTTCTGCTCGTCGACCTTGATGCTGATCTCCGCTTCGCTCGGCAGGCTCTTGCAGATATCCATCAGCTTGCGTGCAGGTACGGTGATCTCGCCGGGCTCGGCAGGGTGTTCCAGTTGCACACGGCCAACCAGTTCCACTTCCAGGTCAGTACCTGTAAGCGACAGTTGCTGGCCCTGGACCACCAGCAGCACGTTGGACAATACCGGCAAGGTCTGGCGGCGCTCGACGACGCCTGCGACCAGTTGCAGGGGTTTCAACAGGGCTTCGCGTTGAATGGTGAAATGCATGGTCTAGTCCCTTGCCTTAAAAAAAAGCCGCGCTGACGTTCATCACGTCGTCAGGGTCCGCAGCAGGTTCTTGTAGTCCTCGCGGATATCCGCGTCGGATTCCTTGAGTTCGTTGATCTTGCGGCACGCGTGCAACACCGTGGTGTGATCGCGGCCGCCGAAGACGTCGCCGATTTCCGGCAGGCTGTGGTTGGTCAGTTCCTTGGACAGGGCCATGGCCACCTGACGCGGCCTGGCCACCGAACGCGAACGCCGCTTGGACAGCAGATCGGAAATCTTGATCTTGTAGTACTCGGCCACTGTGCGCTGAATGTTATCCACACTCACCAGCTTGTCCTGCAGTGCCAGCAGATCCTTGAGCGACTCGCGAATCAACTCGATGGTGATATCGCGGCCCATGAAGTGCGAGTGGGCAATGACCCGCTTCAGCGCGCCTTCCAGTTCCCGCACGTTGGAGCGGATGCGCTGGGCAATGAAGAACGCAGCGTCATGTGGCAGGTCGACCTTGGCCTGGTCGGCCTTCTTCATCAGGATCGCAACGCGGGTCTCGAGTTCCGGCGGCTCAACGGCAACGGTCAGGCCCCAGCCAAAGCGGGACTTGAGGCGCTCCTCGAGGCCTTCGATTTCCTTGGGGTAGCGGTCGCTGGTGAGAATCACCTGCTGGCCACCTTCGAGCAGGGCGTTGAAGGTGTGGAAAAACTCCTCCTGCGAACGCTCCTTGCGGGCAAAGAATTGAATGTCGTCGATCAGAAGCGCATCGACCGAGCGGTAGAAGCGCTTGAACTCGTTGATGGCATTGAGCTGCAACGCCTTGACCATGTCGGCGACGAAGCGCTCCGAGTGCAGGTACACCACCTTGGCATTCGGATTCTTCTTGAGCAGGTGGTTACCCACAGCGTGCATCAAGTGAGTCTTACCCAGGCCCACCCCGCCATAGAGGAACAACGGGTTGTAGCCATGCTTGGGGTTGTCGGCGACCTGCCAGGCTGCCGCGCGGGCCAGCTGGTTGGACTTGCCCTCGACGAAATTCTCGAAGGTGAAGGTGCGGTTCAGGTAGCTGGTGTGTTTGAGCGCACCCTCTACCTGCACAGTACGTTGTTCGGTACGGCTGCTGGGTGGAGCCACCACGGCAGTGTTCTCGCCCATCGAGTCGAAGCTGTCGCGCGAAGGTGCATCTTCGACCTGGGCCGCTGCCGGCACAGGTGCTGGCGCTGCCGGGGCTGCCACGGCAGCGACCTGGGCAGCCTGCTGGGCCTGGGAAGCGGCGACCGAGGCGGCGAGCGGTGCGTTGGGCGCAGCACGGGGTGCCGAACTGCGTCGGCTGCCTATTAATAAGGAAAGCGCAGGGGCGATGCCGTTGCCGTGTTCGCCCAGCAGTTCGAGCAAGCGACCCAGGTACTTTTCATTGACCCAATCGAGTACGAACCGGTTAGGCGCATAGACGCGCAACTCGTCGCCTTCGGCTTCGACCTGTAGCGGACGGATCCAGGTGTTGAATTGCTGGGCAGGCAGTTCGTCGCGCAGAAGGTCCACGCACTGCTGCCAAAGTTCCACTGACACGGATATCCCCTGAGTTGAACGCCGGTGAGGCAAAAACAAGCGGCCATTGTACCGACCACCAGCGCAGTTATCCACATGCAGGTGTGTCGAGGGTGGCGATAAATCAGCAGGTTAGTGGCAAAAACGTCACTTTACCGCTGTGAATAAGCCCTGTGGATAACCATGCCTGAGCACTTTGCACAAGTGGGGGTCGAAATCGGTGGATAACTGCACTGTGGATAACAGGCCTTTTAATCCACAGCTTTTGCGCCTGCACAGCACAGCCAGAGCACCGCTTCCCGACAGGGTTTCTTTTCTCTGTACAGTACGTAGAACAAGGCCTGTAGCGTTCTATCCACAGAAAACAGCTGCCTAAGTTCTATAAGATTTACAAAAAAGCTTTAAATACCTTCTCTTCTTTTTTCTATGTTTAAGCGTCCGGCAAGGCTGTGTCCCTGTCATCCGGGGCACAGGCCTGTGGACGAGCACGCGAAGGCGCCCGGTTTTTTATCCATAAGGAAAAGCTGGTTGGAAATTGACCTATGGCGCTGCTTTCTCTAGAATCGCCGGTCTCTTAAAACGGGGGCCATTCCGGCCCGTTGTCGACGAACCAGGTAACACGCCATGAAACGTACTTTCCAACCAAGCACCATCAAGCGCGCCCGCACTCACGGTTTCCGTGCCCGTATGGCTACCAAGAACGGCCGTGCCGTACTGTCCCGCCGTCGTGCCAAAGGCCGTAAGCGTCTGGCAGTTTGATTTTTCGGCACAGGTGGTGAGTCAGGACTTCAGTCGGGAAAAACGTCTTCTGACACCCCGACACTTCAAAGCGGTCTTTGACTCTCCATCCGGCAAGGTGCCAGGCAAGAGTCTCTTGCTCCTTGCCCGCGAGAACGGCCTGGATCATCCCCGCCTGGGGCTCGTGATCGGGAAAAAGAGCGTCAAGCTCTCCGTTCAACGCAACCGCTTGAAGCGTTTGATGCGCGATTCGTTTCGTCTCCACCAGCATTTGCTGGCCGGTTGGGACATCGTGATCGTCGCGCGCAAAGGCCTGGGCGACGTAGAAAACCCAGAATTGCACCAACATTTTGGCAAGCTCTGGAAGCGCCTTGCACGCAGTCGGCCCGCTCCAGTGGTTAACAGCGAATCTGCAGGGGTAGACCGTCCAGATGCGTAAACTGGTACTCGTTCCGATCCAGTTTTACCGTTACGCCATTAGCCCTCTGATGGCCAGCCACTGTCGTTTCTATCCGACCTGTTCCACCTATGCGATTGAAGCCATCGAAACACATGGCGCATTGCGCGGTGGATGGTTGACCGCTCGTCGTCTCGGGCGTTGTCATCCGTGGAATGCCGGCGGTTATGACCCGGTTCCGCCTGCTCCCACTTCCCGTACTTCTTCTTCGATAGCCGAGTAATCATGGATATTAAACGCACGATCCTGATCGCCGCCCTGGCAATCGTGTCCTATGTCATGGTCCTCAAGTGGAACCAGGACTACGGCCAGGCTGCCCTGCCGACTCAGAATACTGCTGCCAGCACCGTCGCGCCGGGCTTGCCCGATACCCCGACCGTTGGCACATCCGGCGCCAGCGCCGATGTTCCGAGCGCCACTGCTGAAACCACCCCTGCAGAAATTGCACCGGTTGCCGTCAGCACAGACCTGATTAGGGTCAAGACCGATGTCCTCGACCTGGCTATCAACCCCAACGGCGGTGATATCGCGCAGCTGACCCTGCCGAAATATCCACGTCGCCAGGACCATCCGGAAATTCCGTTCCAGCTGTTCGATAACGGCGGCGAGCGCGTTTACCTGGCTCAGAGCGGCCTGACCGGTGCCAACGGCCCCGATGCACGTGCCGCTGGTCGCCCGCTGTATTCCGCCGAGCAGAAAAGTTATCAACTGGCCGATGGCCAGAACCAACTGGTCGTCGACCTCAAGTTCAGCGACGCGGGTGTGAACTACATCAAGCGTTTCACCCTGAACCGTGGTGAATATGACCTGAAAGTCACTCACCTGATCGACAACCAGAGCGGCAAGCCGTGGACAGGCAACCTGTTTGCACAGCTCAAGCGCGATGCCAGCTCCGATCCGTCGTCGAGCACCGCCACCGGTACCGCCACCTATCTGGGCGCCGCCCTGTGGACAAGTGCCGAGCCGTACAAGAAAGTGTCGATGAAGGACATCGACAAAGGTAGTTTGAAAGAAAATGTTACCGGCGGCTGGGTTGCCTGGTTGCAGCACTACTTCGTGACCGCCTGGATTCCCAACAAGTCGGACAACAACGTTGTTCAGACACGCAAGGACAGCCAGGGCAACTACATCATCGGGTTCACCGGTCCGGAGCTGAACGTGGCTGCCGGCGCCCAGGGCGAAACCAGCACGCTGCTGTACGCCGGTCCCAAGAGCCAGGAAAAACTCAAGGCGCTGTCCCCGGGCCTGGAGCTGACCGTCGACTACGGCATCCTGTGGTTCATTGCCCAGCCGATCTTCTGGCTGCTGCAACATATCCATGAGCTGCTCGGCAACTGGGGCTGGTCGATCATCGTCCTGACCATGCTGATCAAGCTGCTGTTCTTCCCGCTGTCCGCTGCCAGCTACAAGTCGATGGCGCGCATGCGTGCCGTGGCACCTAAACTGGCCGCGCTGAAAGAGCAACATGGCGATGACCGGCAGAAGATGTCGCAGGCCATGATGGAGCTGTACAAGAAAGAGAAGATCAACCCGCTGGGCGGCTGCCTGCCGATCCTGGTGCAGATGCCAGTCTTCCTTTCGCTCTACTGGGTATTGCTGGAAAGCGTTGAAATGCGCCAGGCCCCGTGGATGTTCTGGATTACCGACCTGTCGATCAAGGATCCGTTCTTCATCCTGCCGATCATCATGGGCGCGACCATGTTCATCCAGCAGCGCCTGAACCCGACGCCGCCGGATCCGATGCAGGCCAAGGTGATGAAGCTGATGCCGATCATCTTCACCTTCTTCTTCCTGTGGTTCCCGGCAGGTCTGGTGCTGTACTGGGTTGTGAACAACTGCCTGTCGATCGCACAGCAGTGGTACATCACCCGCAAGATCGAAGCGGCGAGCAACAAAGCCACCGCTTGACGGGTTAGCCAGCTAACCTGTGGATAAAACGCCCCCTCGTGGGGCGTTTTGCTATCTGTCGTTTTTGTCTGAGGCCTTCGCTGATGAATGCTCGTCGTGAAACCATCACTGCAATTGCCACTGCCCAGGGTCGTGGCGGTGTAGGAATCGTGCGTATTTCCGGGCCGCTGGCCAGCAAGGCCGGGTTGGCCATCACCGGCCGTGCGCTCACCCCGCGGTATGCCCATTACGGTCCGTTCAAGGGCGACGATGGCCTGGTGCTGGATGAAGGCATTGCCCTGTATTTTCCCGGGCCCAACTCCTTTACCGGTGAAGATGTGCTGGAACTGCAGGGCCACGGCGGCCCGGTTGTGCTCGACATGCTGCTGCAGCGCTGCGTGGAACTGGGTTGTCGCCTGGCGCGCCCGGGCGAATTCAGCGAGCGCGCCTTTCTCAACGACAAGCTCGACCTGGCGCAGGCCGAAGCCATCGCCGACCTGATCGAGGCCAGTTCTGCACAGGCGGCGCGTAATGCGCTGCGCTCGTTGCAGGGCGAATTCTCCCGCCGTGTGGATAACCTCACCGAAAAACTGATCAGCCTGCGTATCTACGTCGAGGCGGCAATCGACTTTCCCGAAGAGGAAATCGATTTTCTTGCCGATGGCCACGTCCTGCGCATGCTCGAGGAGGTGCGCGAAAGTTTATCCACAGTGCAGCGCGAGGCGGGGCAGGGTGCGCTGTTGCGCGACGGCATGACGGTGGTGATCGCCGGGCGGCCGAATGCCGGCAAGTCCAGCCTGCTCAACGCACTGGCCGGGCGCGAGGCGGCCATCGTGACGGACATCGCCGGTACTACCCGGGATGTGCTGCGCGAACATATCCACATCGACGGCATGCCGTTGCACGTGGTGGACACCGCCGGCCTGCGCGATACCGAAGACCATGTGGAAAAGATTGGGGTGGAACGTGCCCTCAAAGCCATTGGCGAGGCCGATCGGGTGCTATTGGTGGTGGATGCCACGGCACCTGAAGCCGATGATCCGTTCGCATTGTGGCCTGAATTCCTTGAACAGCGCCCCGACCCGGCCAAGGTCACGCTGATTCGCAACAAGGCCGACCTCAGTGGCGACCCCGTGGGCCTGCAGTTGTCCGACGATGGCCACGTCACCATCACCCTCAGTGCCAAGGGCGCCGACCAGGGCCTGGAACTGCTGCGCGATCACCTCAAGGCCTGCATGGGCTACGAACAGACCGCCGAAAGCGGCTTCAGTGCCCGCCGGCGCCACCTGGACGCCCTGCGCCAGGCCAGTTCGCACCTGGACCACGGTCATGCGCAATTGACCCTGGCGGGCGCTGGAGAGCTGCTGGCCGAAGATCTGCGCCAGGCCCAGCAGTCCCTGGGCGAAATTACCGGCGCCTTCAGCTCCGATGACCTGCTAGGGCGTATCTTCTCCAGCTTCTGCATCGGCAAGTAGTCCGTTTATCCACAACGGGGCCGATCCAGGGCCTCGTTGTCGGCTGTCATCCCCCTCAATTTCTTATCCCCTGTCGAGAATTCCGGAACGCTCCGGGGCTTTCGCGTGCCTGTCTTACTCACAAACCGCAGAATAAGCCCTGTGGAAAACCCCGCCTCAGCTCGGTTGATAACCCGGCCTCAAGGCTGGAGATAACTCCCCCTGTTGATAAGTGGGTGTTTCATCCACAGGCTTAAGGCGCTTATCCAGACCCCTCATGGCCACTAGACCACAGACTTTTGAACCTCTGTACATAAGGTGGAATAAGGGCTGTAGAGGTTTATCCACAGAAAGGTGCCTCACTAAGAATAAACATAAAAACAAAGCTTTAATAAATTTCTCTCTCTTTATTTCTATTGTCAGCCACTCATCCACAGGCTGGTTAAATTTTGTTCAAGCGGTTCCTAGAAGGGGGGTAAGTCCCTATACTTGTGCGTTATTCCTATCTATTCCCGAAACAGGCACGAGGTGCGTGGTGGATTTCCCTTCCCGTTTTGAAGTGATCGTCATCGGCGGCGGCCATGCCGGAACCGAGGCTGCGCTTGCGTCTGCACGCATGGGTGTGAAAACCCTGCTGCTGACCCACAACGTGGAAACCCTCGGGCACATGAGCTGCAACCCGGCCATTGGCGGTATTGGCAAGAGCCATCTGGTCAAGGAGATCGATGCGCTGGGCGGTGTCATGGCCCTGGCTACCGACAAGAGCGGTATCCAATTCCGCGTTTTGAACAACCGCAAAGGCCCGGCGGTGCGTGCAACCCGCGCCCAGGCCGACCGCGCCATCTACAAGGCCGTGGTACGCGAGATTCTCGAAAACCAGCCCAACCTGTGGATATTCCAGCAGGCCTGTGACGACCTGATCGTCGAGCAGGACCAGGTACGCGGCGTCGTCACGCAGATGGGTCTGCGTTTCCATGCCGATTCTGTGGTGCTGACCACGGGTACCTTCCTCAGCGGACTTATCCACATCGGTCTGCAGAATTATTCCGGTGGGCGTGCCGGCGATCCGCCGGCCATCGCTCTGGCGCACCGCATGCGTGAGCTGTCGCTGCGCATGGGTCGCCTGAAAACCGGCACGCCGCCGCGTATCGACGGGCGTTCGGTGGATTTCTCGGTGATGACCGAACAGGCCGGTGACACCCCGATACCGGTGATGTCGTTCATGGGCGACAAGGCCATGCACCCGCGTCAGGTCAGTTGCTGGATTACCCACACCAACGAACGCACTCACGAGATCATTGCTTCCAACCTCGATCGTTCGCCGATGTACTCCGGCGTGATCGAGGGCATCGGCCCGCGTTACTGCCCGTCGATCGAAGACAAGATCCACCGGTTTGCCGACAAGCAGAGCCACCAGGTATTCATCGAGCCAGAAGGGCTCAATACCCACGAGCTTTACCCGAACGGGATATCCACATCCCTGCCGTTCGACGTGCAGCTGCAGTTGGTGCGTTCGATCCGCGGCATGGAAAACGCGCACATCGTGCGCCCGGGCTATGCCATCGAATACGACTACTTCGACCCGCGTGACCTGAAGTACAGCCTGGAAACCAAGGCCATCGGCGGGTTGTTCTTTGCCGGCCAGATCAACGGCACCACCGGTTACGAAGAGGCCGGTGCGCAGGGGCTGCTGGCCGGTGCCAACGCCGCGCTGCGTGCACAGGGCCGCGAAAGCTGGTGCCCGCGCCGCGACGAGGCGTACATCGGGGTGCTGGTCGACGACCTGATCACCCTGGGTACCCAGGAGCCGTACCGCATGTTCACCTCGCGGGCCGAGTACCGCCTGATTCTGCGTGAAGACAACGCCGACCTGCGTCTGACCGAAAAAGGCCGTGAACTGGGCCTGGTCGACGATGCACGCTGGGCCGCGTTCAGCGCCAAGCGCGAAAGCATCGAGCGCGAGGAGCAACGCCTGAAGTCCACCTGGGTTCAGCCCAATACCGCGATGGGCCAGGCGATTGTGGATAAGTTCGGCACGCCGCTCAGCCATGAATACAACCTGCTCAACCTGCTGACCCGCCCGGAAATCGACTATGCCGGGTTGGTGGAAGTGACCGGCGGTGGAGAAATCGACCCTCAGGTGGCCGAGCAGGTCGAGATCAAGACCAAATACGCCGGTTACATCGACCGGCAACAGGAAGAAATCGCTCGCCTGCGGGCAAGCGAAGACACCCGCCTGCCCGAGGATATCGACTACGCTGGTATTTCCGGGTTGTCCAAGGAGATTCAGGGTAAGCTCAGCCAGGCCCGCCCAGAGACACTCGGCCAGGCCTCGCGCGTTCCCGGCGTGACCCCGGCGGCTATTTCCCTGTTGCTGATTCACCTGAAAAAACGCGGCGCAGGCCGCGAGTTGGAGCAAAGCGCTTGAGTTCTATGGTCACCCCTCAACACGCCCAGGAGTTGTCCACAGGTGCCCGCCAGCTTGGTGTCGAGCTGAGCGAGGCCCAGCACGCGCAACTGCTGGCTTATCTGGCGCTGCTGATCAAGTGGAACAAGGCTTACAATCTGACTGCAGTGCGCAATCCCGACGAAATGGTATCCCGCCACCTGCTGGACAGCCTGAGCGTCATGCCGTTTATCCACAGCGACACCGAGCGCTGGCTCGACGTCGGTAGCGGCGGCGGCATGCCGGGCATTCCCCTGGCTATCCTGCATCCGCACAAGCAGGTCACGGTGCTGGACAGCAACGGCAAGAAAACCCGCTTCCTCACCCAGGTGAAACTGGAGCTGAAGCTGGATAACCTGCAAGTTATCCACAGCCGGGTCGAGGCGTTCCAGCCGGAACAGCCTTTCTCCGGAATTGTTTCTCGTGCTTTCAGCAGCATGGAGAACTTCACCAATTGGACGCGCCACCTTGGCGACGCCCAGACGCAGTGGCTGGCAATGAAAGGGCTGCATCCGGCTGATGAGCTGGTAGCATTGCCGGCAGATTTCAAAGTGGATAGCGAGCAGGCCTTGACCGTTCCGGGTTGCCAAGGCCAGCGCCATCTGCTGATACTGCGCCGCACGGCATGACTGGGAACACAAGCAAGAATGGCTAAGGTATTCGCGATCGCGAACCAGAAAGGTGGTGTGGGCAAGACCACCACCTGCATCAATCTCGCTGCATCGCTGGTGGCTACCAAGCGCCGCGTGCTGCTGATTGACCTCGATCCACAGGGCAACGCCACCATGGGTAGCGGTGTGGATAAACACGTCCTTGAACATTCGGTCTATGACCTGCTGATCGGCGAGTGCGACCTGGCTCAAGCCATGCACGTGTCCGAACACGGTGGTTATCAACTGCTGCCGGCCAACCGCGACCTCACTGCGGCCGAAGTGGTTCTGCTCGAAATGCAGATGAAGGAGAGCCGGCTGCGCACAGCGCTGGCGCCGATCCGCGAGAGTTACGACTACATCCTGATCGACTGCCCGCCGTCGCTGTCGATGCTGACGCTCAATGCCCTGGTGGCCGCCGATGGCGTGATCATTCCGATGCAATGTGAATACTTTGCCCTGGAAGGCTTGAGCGACCTTGTGGATAACATCAAGCGCATCGCTGCCAAGCTCAATCCGCAGCTCAAGATCGAAGGCCTGTTGCGCACCATGTACGACCCGCGCCTGAGCCTGATCAACGACGTGTCCGCGCAGCTCAAGGAACACTTCGGCGAGCAGCTCTACGATACGGTGATCCCGCGCAACATCCGCCTGGCCGAGGCCCCGAGCTTCGGTATGCCGGCCCTGGCCTACGACAAGCAGTCCCGTGGCGCCCTGGCCTATCTGGCCCTGGCCGGTGAACTGGTACGCCGTCAACGCCGTCAAACCCGCACTGCCGCACAGGCAACTTAAGGAATCCGCATGGCCGTTAAGAAACGAGGTCTCGGACGTGGGTTGGATGCACTGCTCAGTGGTCCTACCGTCAGCGCGCTCGAAGAGCAGGCTGTCAAGGTCGACCAGAAAGAACTGCAACACCTGCCGCTGGACCTGATCCAGCGCGGTAAATACCAGCCCCGTCGGGACATGGACCCGCAGGCCCTTGAAGAACTGGCGCATTCGATCAAGAGCCAGGGCGTGATGCAGCCGATCGTGGTCCGCCCGATCGGTGACGACCGCTTCGAGATCATCGCCGGCGAACGCCGCTGGCGCGCCAGCCAGCAGGCCGGCATGGAGACCATCCCGGCGATGGTGCGCGATGTGCCGGATGAAACCGCCATCGCCATGGCGCTGATCGAGAACATCCAGCGCGAAGACCTCAACCCGGTGGAAGAGGCCATCGCGCTGCAGCGCCTGCAGCAGGAGTTCCAGCTGACCCAGCAACAGGTCGCGGATGCTGTGGGCAAGTCGCGGGTGACCGTGGCCAACCTGCTGCGCCTGATCTCGCTGCCGGAAGTCATCAAGACCATGCTGTCCCACGGCGACCTGGAGATGGGGCATGCCCGAGCGCTGCTCGGTTTGCCTGAAGAACAGCAGGTCGACGGGGCGCGACACGTTGTCGCACGAGGCCTGACCGTACGCCAGACCGAAGCCCTGGTTCGCCAGTGGCTCAGCGGCAAGCCCGAGCCGGTGGAACCGGCCAAGCCCGATCCGGACATCACCCGCCTTGAACAGCGTCTGGCAGAGCGGCTGGGCTCGGCGGTACAGATCCGTCACGGCAACAAGGGCAAAGGCCAGTTGGTGATCCGTTACAACTCCCTGGACGAGTTGCAGGGCGTGCTTGCTCACATCCGCTGAAACAATTCGCTTTGTAGCGCGCAGTCGGAAATCACTACCCAGCAGTTGAATAGGGGTCCAAGCGCCCCTATACTCTGCGCGCATTTTGTCGGCACAAATTATGCCAAGTCATTACTGACTGGTTGGTCGACTTTCGAGGAGCAGTTGTGATGGAGACCCGCACGCCAAACCGCTTGCCTTTCCATCGCTGGGCGGTTTTTCCGGTACTGTTCGCTCAATTTGTCGTGTTGCTGCTGGCATCGTTGGGGGTGTGGCAGTGGCATGGGGTGGTCAGCGGCTATTCGGCACTCTGCGGAGGACTGATCGCCTGGCTGCCGAATCTGTACTTTGCCTACAAGGCGTTCCGTTACACCGGCGCCAGGGCAGCGCAGGCCATCGTCAAGTCGTTCTACGCTGGCGAGGCAGGCAAATTGATTTTGACGGCAGTGCTGTTCGCATTGACGTTCGCAGGAGTGAAGCCATTGGCGCCATTAGCAGTATTCGGCGTCTTCTTGCTGACCCAGTTGGTCAGCTGGTTCGCGCCCCTGCTGATAAAAACGAGACTTTCGAGACCTTAGGGCGTTTGAGGCAAACATGGCAGCAGAAACCGCTTCGGGCTATATCCAGCACCACTTGCAGAACTTGACCTTCGGGCAATTACCAGACGGCGGTTGGGGCTTTGCCCATTCCGCAGCAGAAGCCAAGGCAATGGGCTTCTGGGCGTTCCACGTGGACACCCTGGGTTGGTCCGTTGCGCTGGGTCTGATCTTCATCCTCCTGTTCCGCATGGCGGCGAAAAAAGCGACTTCCGGTCAACCCGGCGGCCTGCAGAACTTCGTCGAGGTGATGGTCGAATTCGTCAACGGCAGCGTCAAGGACTCGTTCCACGGCCGCAGCCCGGTCATCGCACCGCTGGCACTGACCATCTTCGTGTGGGTGTTCCTGATGAACGCCGTCGACCTGATCCCGGTCGACTGGATCCCGCAACTGGCGATGCTGATCTCCGGTGATCCGCACATCCCGTTCCGTGCCGTATCCACCACCGACCCGAACGCCACCATCGCGATGGCCTTCTGCGTGTTCGCGCTGATCATCTTCTACAGCATCAAGGTCAAGGGCATCGGCGGCTTCATCGGCGAGCTGACCCTGCACCCGTTCGGCAGCAAGAACATCTTCGTCCAGATCCTGCTGATCCCGGTCAACTTCCTGCTGGAATTCGTGACCCTGATCGCCAAGCCGATCTCGCTGGCCCTGCGTCTGTTCGGCAACATGTATGCCGGCGAGCTGGTGTTCATCCTGATCGCCGTGATGTTCGGTGCCGGTCTGCTGTGGCTGAGCGGCCTGGGCGTGGTGCTGCAATGGGCGTGGGCTGTGTTCCACATCCTGATCATCACCCTGCAAGCGTTCATCTTCATGATGCTTACCATCGTCTACCTGTCGATGGCTCACGAAGATAACCATTAATAAGACCGCCTGGCGTGTCTGAGGCCTCTCCGCCGGGGTGGGGGGAGGCCGAAAAAGTCCGCAAGGGCAGCTGTACCAAACGATTTTGTTTTACCGCTTCAAACTAAAAAACCTAACCAATACGACGTAAAAGTCGGGAGGAAAGATGGAAACTGTAGTTGGTCTTACCGCTATCGCTGTTGCTCTGCTGATCGGCCTGGGTGCCCTGGGTACCGCCATTGGTTTCGGCCTGCTGGGCGGCAAGTTCCTGGAAGGCGCTGCTCGCCAGCCAGAAATGGTTCCGATGCTGCAAGTCAAAATGTTCATCGTCGCCGGTCTGCTCGACGCCGTGACCATGATCGGTGTTGGTATCGCTCTGTTCTTCACCTTCGCTAATCCCTTCGTTGGTCAAATCGCTGGCTAATCACTCGAATTTTCGAGTGGATTGGTGTGATGGACTTAGAACGAGCGAGGTGTTGGCGTGAACATTAATGCAACCCTGATTGGCCAGTCCGTTGCGTTCTTCATTTTTGTACTGTTTTGCATGAAGTTCGTGTGGCCTCCGGTCATCGCGGCTTTGCAAGAACGTCAGAAGAAGATCGCGGAAGGACTGGACGCTGCCAACCGAGCAGCTCGCGACCTGGAGCTGGCCCAAGATAAAGCGGGTCAGCAACTGCGCGAAGCTAAAGCTCAGGCAGCCGAAATCATTGAGCAAGCCAAGAAACGCGGTAACCAGATCGTCGAGGAAGCCCGTGACCAGGCTCGCGTCGAAGCTGACCGTGTGAAGGCCCAGGCTCAAGCCGAGATCGAACAGGAACTGAACGGTGTCAAAGACGCGCTGCGCGCCCAAGTGGGTAGCCTGGCCGTCAACGGTGCTGAAAAGATCCTTGGCGCCACAATCGATCAAAACGCGCATGCGGAGCTGGTTAATAAACTGGCCGCTGAAATTTAAGCGAGGGCGATCATGGCAGAACTGACCACGTTGGCCCGACCTTACGCTAAGGCGGCCTTTGAGCACGCCCAGGCCCATCAGCAACTGGCCAATTGGTCAGCCATGCTCGGCCTGGCTGCTGCAGTGTCTCAAGACGACACAATGCAGCGCCTGCTCAAGGCCCCGCGACTGACGAGCGCAGAAAAGGCCGCCGCGTTTATTGACGTGTGCGGTGACAAGTTCGATGCACAGGCACAGAATTTCATTCATGTTGCCGCGGAAAACGAACGTCTCCTGCTGTTGCCGGAGATTTCGGCTCTGTTCGATCTGTACAAGGCCGAACAAGAGAAATCCGTGGACGTGGAAGTCACCAGTGCTTTTGCGTTGAACCAAGAACAGCAAGACAAACTCGCCAAGGTTCTCAGTGCACGACTCAGCCGGGAAGTGCGCCTGCACGCGACGGAGGATGCCAGCCTGATCGGTGGTGTCGTAATCCGCGCCGGCGACCTGGTTATCGATGGTTCAGTACGCGGCAAAATCGCGAAACTGGCCGAAGCATTGAAATCTTGAGTTTGAAGGGGCAGCAGAGCAATGCAGCAACTCAATCCTTCCGAAATTAGTGAAATCATCAAGGGCCGCATCGAGAAACTCGATGTAGCCTCCCAAGCCCGCAACGAAGGTACTGTCGTCAGCGTTTCTGACGGTATCGTGCGGATTCACGGTCTGGCCGACGCTATGTACGGCGAAATGATCGAGTTTCCGGGCGGCGTGTTCGGTATGGCCCTCAACCTGGAGCAAGACTCCGTTGGTGCGGTAGTACTGGGCGCGTACGACACCCTCGCTGAAGGCATGAGCGCCAAGTGCACCGGCCGCATCCTCGAAGTTCCGGTTGGTAAGGAACTGCTGGGTCGCGTCGTCGACGCACTGGGTAACCCAATCGATGGCAAAGGTCCGCTGAACAACACCGAGACCGACGCTGTTGAAAAGGTTGCACCGGGCGTTATCTGGCGTAAATCGGTAGACCAGCCTGTACAGACTGGCTACAAATCGGTTGACGCCATGATCCCTGTCGGCCGTGGCCAGCGTGAGCTGATCATCGGTGACCGTCAGATCGGCAAGACCGCCATGGCCATCGACGCCATCATCAACCAGAAAGACTCCGGTATTTTCTGTGTGTATGTTGCTGTCGGCCAGAAGCGTTCGACCGTTGCCAACATCGTTCGCAAGCTGGAAGAAAACGGCGCCCTGGCCAACACCATCGTGGTGGTTGCCAGTGCTTCGGAATCCGCCGCACTGCAATTCCTGGCGCCATACGCCGGTTGCACCATGGGCGAGTTCTTCCGTGACCGCGGCGAAGACGCACTGATCGTCTACGATGACCTGTCCAAGCAGGCTGTTGCCTACCGTCAGATCTCCCTGCTGCTGCGCCGTCCACCAGGACGCGAAGCATACCCAGGTGACGTGTTCTATCTCCACTCCCGTCTGCTGGAGCGTGCATCGCGCGTTTCCGAAGAGTACGTAGAGAAGTTCACCAACGGTGCCGTAACTGGCAAGACCGGTTCGCTGACCGCACTGCCGATCATCGAAACCCAGGCTGGCGACGTTTCCGCGTTCGTTCCGACCAACGTGATCTCGATCACCGACGGTCAGATCTTCCTGGAATCGGCCATGTTCAACTCGGGCATCCGCCCTGCAGTGAACGCCGGTGTTTCGGTATCCCGTGTAGGTGGTGCCGCTCAGACCAAGATCATCAAGAAGCTCTCCGGTGGTATCCGTACCGCTCTGGCTCAGTACCGTGAACTGGCGGCATTCGCCCAGTTCGCTTCTGACCTGGACGAAGCCACCCGCAAGCAACTCGAGCACGGTCAACGTGTTACCGAGCTGATGAAGCAGAAGCAATACGCTCCAATGTCCATCGCGGACATGGCGCTGTCGCTGTATGCCGCTGAGCGTGGGTTCCTGACCGACGTCGAAATCACCAAGATCGGCAGCTTCGAACAAGCGCTGATCGCTTTCTTCAACCGTGATCACGCCGAACTGATGGCGAAGATCAACGTGAAGGGTGACTTCAACGACGAAATCGACGCTGGCATCAAAGCCGGTATCGAGAAGTTCAAGGCCACCCAAACCTGGTAAGCCGCAGCGGGGGCTTTGCAGCCCCCGCTTGCTAACCTGATAGGTGTTACATGGCAGGCGCAAAAGAGATTCGCAGTAAGATTGCGAGCATCAAAAGCACGCAAAAAATTACCAGCGCCATGGAAAAAGTGGCGGTCAGCAAGATGCGCAAGGCTCAAATGCGCATGGCTGCTAGCCGTCCCTATGCGGAGCGTATCCGCCAGGTGATTGGTCATCTGGCCAACGCCAACCCGGAATACCGCCACCCCTTCATGATCGAACGCCCTGTCAAGCGCGCCGGTTATGTGGTTGTGAGCAGTGACCGTGGTCTGTGCGGTGGCTTGAACACCAACCTGTTCAAGGCCCTGGTCAAGGACATGGCAGCCAACCGCGAGCAAGGGGTCGAAATCGACCTGTGCGTGGTGGGCAGCAAAGGTGCGGCGTTTTTCCGCAGCTACGGCGGTAACGTCGTTGCAGCGATCAGCCACCTGGGCGAAGAGCCGTCGATCAATGATCTGATCGGCAGCGTCAAGGTCATGCTGGACGCTTACCTGGATGGTCGTATCGATCGTCTGTCCGTGGTATCGAACAAGTTCATCAATACCATGACGCAAGCCCCAACGGTCGAGCAGTTGATTCCGTTGGTTGCAACCCCGGATCAAGAACTCAAGCACCACTGGGACTACCTCTACGAACCTGACGCCAAGGAGCTGCTGGACGGCCTGATGGTGCGTTACGTGGAGTCGCAGGTCTACCAGGCGGTGGTCGAGAACAACGCGGCCGAACAAGCTGCGCGGATGATCGCAATGAAGAACGCCACCGACAACGCCGGCGACCTGATCAGCGAATTGCAGCTGATCTACAACAAGGCGCGTCAGGCTGCGATCACCCAAGAGATCTCGGAAATCGTCGGCGGCGCTGCCGCGGTTTAACGGTTCAAATATTCAGAGGATCCAGCTATGAGTAGCGGACGTATCGTTCAAATCATCGGCGCCGTCATCGACGTGGAATTCCCACGTGACAGCGTGCCGAGCGTGTACAACGCACTGAAAGTACAAGGCGCGGAAACCACCCTGGAAGTTCAGCAGCAGCTGGGCGACGGCGTGGTCCGTACCATTGCGATGGGCTCGACCGAAGGCTTGAAGCGCGGTCTGGACGTCGTCGACAGCGGCGCAGCCATCTCCGTACCGGTCGGTAAAGCGACCCTGGGCCGGATCATGGACGTGCTGGGCAACCCGATCGACGAAGCTGGTCCGATCGGTGAAGAAGAGCGCTGGGGCATTCACCGCGAAGCACCTTCGTTCGCTGACCAGGCAGGCGGCAACGACCTGCTGGAAACCGGCATCAAGGTTATCGACCTGGTCTGCCCGTTTGCCAAAGGCGGTAAAGTTGGTCTGTTCGGTGGTGCCGGTGTAGGCAAGACCGTAAACATGATGGAACTGATCCGTAACATCGCCATCGAGCACAGCGGTTATTCCGTGTTCGCCGGTGTGGGTGAGCGTACTCGTGAGGGTAACGACTTCTACCACGAGATGAAGGACTCCAACGTTCTCGACAAGGTAGCGCTGGTCTACGGTCAGATGAACGAGCCACCAGGAAACCGTCTGCGCGTAGCGCTGACCGGCCTGACCATGGCCGAGAAGTTCCGTGACGAAGGTAACGACGTTCTGCTGTTCGTCGACAACATCTATCGTTACACCCTGGCCGGTACCGAAGTATCCGCACTGCTGGGCCGTATGCCTTCGGCGGTAGGTTACCAGCCGACCCTGGCTGAAGAGATGGGCGTTCTGCAAGAACGTATCACTTCGACCAAGGAAGGTTCGATCACCTCGATCCAGGCCGTATACGTACCTGCGGACGACCTGACCGACCCGTCGCCAGCCACCACCTTCGCCCACTTGGACGCCACCGTCGTACTGTCCCGTGACATCGCCTCCCTGGGTATCTACCCAGCGGTCGATCCACTGGACTCGACTTCGCGCCAGCTGGACCCGAACGTGATCGGCAACGAGCACTACGAAACCGCTCGCGGCGTTCAGTACGTGCTGCAGCGCTACAAAGAGCTGAAGGACATCATTGCGATCCTGGGTATGGACGAACTGTCCGAGACCGACAAGCAACTGGTTTCCCGTGCTCGTAAGATCCAGCGCTTCCTGTCCCAGCCGTTCTTCGTGGCTGAAGTCTTCACCGGTTCTCCAGGCAAATACGTTTCCCTGAAAGACACCATTGCTGGCTTCAAAGGCATCCTCAACGGTGACTACGACCACCTGCCAGAACAAGCGTTCTACATGGTCGGCGGCATCGAAGAAGCAGTCGAGAAAGCCAAGAAACTGTAATCCCGGCGCCCCGCGAGGGGCGCTAATCAGGTTGAGGCAAGCAGATGGCTATGACAGTCCATTGCGATATCGTCAGCGCGGAAGGAGAGATCTTCTCCGGCCTGGTCGAGATGGTGATTGCGCACGGCAACCTGGGTGATCTTGGTATCGCTCCAGGCCACGCCCCGCTGATCACTAATCTGAAGCCTGGTCCGATCACGCTGACCAAGCAGGGTGGCGCCCAAGAGGTGTTCTACATCTCTGGTGGTTTCCTCGAGGTCCAGCCGAACATGGTCAAGGTGCTTGCCGATACCGTGCAACGTGCTGCCGACCTGGACGAAGCTCAGGCCCAGGAAGCCCTCAAGGCTGCCGAGAACGCCCTGAACGCCAAAGGCGCGGAGTTCGACTACGGCGCCGCTGCCGCACGTCTGGCCGAAGCCGCAGCTCAGCTGCGCACCGTCCAGCAGTTGCGCAAGGGAAGGTAATTCGGCCTACAGGCTGATTGCTTTCGCCGCGATTGAGTTAAAGGGTAGCCTCGGCTACCCTTTTTCTTTTTCTGCATATCTCATTTCGGTCATTCATCGACCTCTCCCCGGATTTGGTAGCCAGTCAATGTCTCTCGATATCGTTATTCTCGCGGCAGGCCAGGGCACACGCATGCGCTCGGCCGTGCCCAAGGTACTGCACCCGGTCGCCGGCAACTCGATGCTTGGCCATGTTATCCACAGCGCCCGCCAGCTCGAGCCCCAGGGTATTCACGTGGTGATCGGACATGGTGCCGAGCTGGTTCGCGAGCGACTGGCTGCCGATGACCTGAATTTCGTGTTGCAGGACAAACAGCTGGGCACAGGCCACGCCGTGGCTCAGGCCTTGCCGGCGCTCAGTGCCGACACCGTGCTGATCCTCTACGGCGATGTACCGCTGATCGAGGTGGACACCCTGCAGCGTTTGCTGGCCAGGGTAAACCCGCAGCAACTGGGCCTGCTCACTGTGACCCTGGCCGACCCGACCGGCTACGGCCGTATCGTGCGCGACGACCAGGGCCAGGTGGCTGCCATTGTCGAGCACAAGGATGCCAGCGACGCACAGAAGGCGATCAATGAAGGAAACACCGGCATCCTTGCCGTACCGGGGGCTCGGTTGGCCGAGTGGCTGGGTCGCCTGTCGAATCACAACGCACAGGGTGAGTACTACCTGACCGACGTGATCGCCATGGCAGTGGCCGACAGCCTGGTGGTGGCCACCGAGCAGCCGCTGGACCCGATGGAAGTGCAGGGCGCCAACGACCGTCGTCAGTTGGCCGAACTGGAGCGTCATTATCAATTGCGCGAAGGTCGTCGCCTGATGGCCCAGGGCGTGACCCTGCGTGACCCGGCGCGTTTCGACGTGCGCGGCGAAGTCATCGTGGGGCGTGACGTGCTCATCGACGTCAATGTTATCCTCGAAGGCCGCGTGGTGATCGAGGATGACGTGGTCATCGGCCCGAACTGCGTGATCAAGAACAGTACCCTGCGCAAGGGCGCAGTGGTCAAGGCCAACAGCCACCTCGAAGGTGCCGTGCTGGGCGAGGGCAGCGATGCCGGTCCGTTCGCGCGGCTGCGCCCGGGCAGCGTGCTGGATGCCCGTGCGCATGTGGGTAACTTTGTCGAACTGAAGAATGCCCACCTGGGTGAAGGTGCCAAAGCAGGCCACCTGACCTACCTGGGTGATGCCGAGGTGGGGGCGCGCACCAATATCGGCGCCGGCACCATCACCTGCAACTACGACGGGGCCAACAAATTCCGTACCGTACTGGGCGAGGATGTCTTCATCGGTTCCAACAACTCGCTGGTGGCGCCTGTGGATATCCTCGATGGGGCCACCACCGCTGCGGGGTCCACCATCACCCAAACGGTCGAGGCTGGCCAGTTGGGCGTGGCCCGCGGTCGTCAGCGCAACATCGATGGCTGGAAACGGCCAGAGAAGATCAAGAAGAGCTGAGTTGTCCACAGCTCTGAAAAAGCCGACCGCATTGTGCATAAGTCGGCTTTTTTTTTGCCTGGCATTCGAGTGTGGATAACCTGACCCCAGCAACGCCTTATCCACAGAAATAGTTTCATTGCCTGCTTGACCAAATGAAAGCTTTAGGTTTTGATTGACGTCATTATCTTTCGAATCGAAACTTAACTTCTCATGTCGAAACGAAACACACCTCAACGCCGCCACAACATCCTGGCCTTGCTGCATGAGCAGGGCGAGGTGAGTGTGGATGCACTGGCCAAGCGTTTCGAAACCTCCGAAGTCACCATTCGCAAGGACCTCGCCGCGTTGGAGGCCAACGGCCTGCTGCTGCGCCGCTACGGTGGCGCGGTGACCCTGCCTCAGGAACTGTTCGCCGACCAGGGCCAGCCCATCTCTCTCTACAAACAGGCCATCGCTCGTGCCGCCGTGGCGCGGATTCGCGAGCATGCGCGCATCATCATCGACAGCGGCAGCACCACGGCTTCGATGATCCCCGAACTGGGTCAGCAACCGGGGCTGGTGGTGATGACCAACTCGCTGAACGTGGCCCGTGCCCTGAGCGAACTGGAACACGAACCGGTACTGCTGATGACCGGCGGCACCTGGGACCCGCATTCCGAATCGTTCCAGGGCCAGGTTGCCGAGCAGGTACTACGCTCCTACGATTTCGACCAGCTGTTCATTGGTGCCGATGGCATCGACCTGGTGCGCGGCACCACCACCTTCAACGAATTGCTGGGCTTGAGCCGGGTGATGGCCGAGGTGGCCCGCGAAGTGATCGTGATGGTCGAGTCGGACAAGGTCGGGCGCAAGATTCCCAACCTGGAGCTGCCCTGGGCCAGCGTGAATACCCTGATTACCGACGAACGCCTGCCCCAGGAGGCACGCGATCAAATTCAAGCCCGCGGCATCAACCTCATCTGTGCCGCTATCAGCTAGGAGCAACATCTATGTGTGGAATCGTGGGCGCCGTCGCCGAACGCAACATCACCACCATCCTGATCGAAGGCCTCAAGCGCCTGGAATACCGCGGTTATGACAGTGCTGGCCTGGCTGTCTTCACCCAGCAGGGCCACCTTGAACGCCGTCGTCGCATCGGCAAGGTCAGCGAGCTGGAAGCGGCCGTTGCCGCCGAGCCGCTGGTCGGCAACCTGGGTATCGCCCACACCCGCTGGGCGACCCATGGCGCGCCAACCGAAGGCAATGCACACCCGCATTTCTCCAGCCACGACCTGGCGGTGGTGCACAACGGCATCATCGAGAACCACGATGTGCTGCGTGAACAGCTCAAGGGCCTGGGCTACGTATTCACCTCGCAGACCGACACCGAAGTGATCGTGCACCTGCTGCACCACACCCTCAAAAGCCTGCCGGACCTGGCCGACGCCCTCAAGGCGACCGTCAAGCAACTGCATGGCGCCTATGGCCTGGCGGTGATCAGCGCCAGCCAACCAGACCGCCTGCTGGCCGCCCGCAGCGGCAGCCCGCTGGTGATCGGCCTGGGCCACGGCGAGAACTTCCTGGCCTCCGACCAGCTGGCTCTGCGCCAGGTCACCGACCGCTTCATGTACCTGGAGGAGGGCGACATCGCCGAGATTCGCCGCGACCAGATCACCATCTGGGCCGTCGATGGCCAGCTGGTGCAGCGCGAGGCGGTGCAGTACCACGAAGGTGCGGAGGCGGCCGACAAGGGCCATTACCGCCACTTCATGCTCAAGGAAATCCACGAGCAGCCCACTGTGGTGCAGCGCACCCTGGAAGACCGTCTGGGTTCGGATCACGTGTTGGTGCAGGCTTTCGGCCCCAAGGCGGCCGAGCTGTTCCCCAAGGTGCGCAATGTACAGATCGTGGCCTGCGGCACCAGCTACCACGCGGGCATGGTTGCGCGTTACTGGCTCGAAGAACTGGCCGGCATTCCGTGCCAGGTCGAAGTGGCCAGTGAATTCCGCTACCGCAAGGTGGTGGTGCAGCCCGACACCCTGTTCGTGTCGATTTCCCAGTCGGGCGAAACTGCCGACACCCTGGCGGCGCTGCGCAATGCCAAGGAGCTGGGCTTCCTTGCCAGCCTGGCCATCTGCAACGTTGGCATCAGCTCGCTGGTGCGTGAATCGGACCTGACCCTGCTGACCCGTGCCGGCCCGGAAATCGGCGTGGCCTCGACCAAGGCGTTCACCACCCAGCTGGTGTCGCTGATGTTGCTGACCCTGTCGCTGGGGCGCGTGCGTGGCACCTTGCCGGCTGGCGTCGAAGCCGAACTGGTCGAGCAACTGCGTCGTCTGCCGGTACGCCTGGGCGAAGCGCTGGCAATGGACGCCACCATCGAGAAGACGTCCGAGCTGTTCGCCGACAAGCATCACACCCTGTTCCTGGGCCGTGGCGCGCAGTTCCCGGTGGCGATGGAAGGGGCGCTCAAGCTCAAGGAAATCTCCTACATCCACGCCGAAGCCTACCCGGCTGGCGAGCTCAAGCACGGCCCGCTGGCGCTGGTGGATGCCGACATGCCGGTCGTTACCGTGGCGCCGAACAACGAGCTGCTGGAGAAGCTCAAGTCCAACCTGCAGGAAGTGCGCGCCCGTGGCGGCGAGCTGATCGTGTTCGCCGACGAGAAGGCTGGCATGAGCAATGGCGAGGGCACCCATGTGATCGCCATGCCGCACATCGTCGATGCGCTGGCACCGATCCTGTACACCATCCCGCTGCAATTGCTGTCGTACTACGTGGCCGTGCTCAAGGGCACCGACGTCGACCAGCCCCGCAACCTGGCCAAGTCGGTGACGGTGGAGTAAGGGGCCGGTCAGGCCCAGGCACTCCTGATCGTAAATATTAAAGTCTGTCTCGCTTGGAGCCTTTGGGGCTCCGAGCAGAGATCCCCTCTACTGCCCCCTCTGGTGCCTCGAAATATTGGGTACTCCTCCTTGCTGCTCACCATCCAACCGCACGAGTCTCTTCGCTCCTTCATCGAAAGGCATTTTTACCTGGCTCCTCGATCACACGAGTCGATAAAGCTCAAAGAAATATCTAGGTACTACATGCGAGGATGGTCTATCGGGGTTTGAATCGCCCCGGGTTTCGTAGACACCTCTTTGCCTTAAACTGAGGCCAATTAGGAGGTGCCATGAGCAACCCGCGTTACCCCGAAGAATTCAAAATCCAAGCAGTCAATCAAGTGACCGAAAAGAA